>CAJWHX010000110.1 GCA_913040875.1 uncultured Pseudomonadota bacterium
TTCGGTAAGGCTCCCCACCAACACCTCTAGTCACGAGATCATCG
Source organism: uncultured Pseudomonadota bacterium (assembly GCA_913040875.1). The sequence continues at coordinate 45 of CAJWHX010000110.1, forward strand.
ATCAACACTCCAATGTAAGCTTCGTGTCTACCCAGAATAAATGGTTCGTCAAACGCCGCAGAGGCTCCGGCTATTAATCCTTGAGCGGCAGCCTCTTCGTAGCCACTTGTTCCATTGATTTGACCCGCCAAGTACAGTCCTCGAATGTGTTTGTGCTCCATACTGTGGTATAAATCAAGTGGATTGGCATAATCATACTCCACCGCGTATCCATATTGAATTACGCGAACATTCTCGAGTCCAGGAATGGTTCGAAGCATCGCATCTTGAGCCTCTTCTGGAAGTGAAGTAGAGAGTCCATTGATGTAGACTCGTTTGGTATTGAGACCCTCGGGTTCTAAGAAAAGTAAGTGTCGCGGTCTATCGACGAAACGGACAATCTTATCTTCAATAGAAGGGCAATATCGAGGTCCCTTACCGGTAATTTGTCCACCATACATTGCCGACTTGTGTAGATTGTCCCGGATGACTTGATGTGTCTTTTCATTGGTGTATGCAATGTGACAATCGACTTGTCTCAAGCTGTTTTCTTGTGGTTCAAACGAAAAACGACCCTCCATAACCTCTTCTTGTACTTCGGTCTTGCTCCAGTCAATACTCTCGGAATCCAATCGAGGACATGTACCCGTTTTAAGACGTCCCAGACGCAATCCTAGCTCGAGAAGATTGGAGGCCAACCGCTTGGCGGCAGATTCACCCACGCGTCCGCCACTGACCTTTGTATGACCTTTGTGTAGGATGCCAGACAGAAACGTTCCAGTGGTTAGTATGACCTTGTTGCATTCAAATTCTTGACCATCTGCCATGATGATTCCAGTCACGTGTCCACTGCTCGTTTTGAGTTCAGCAGTTTCGCCCTCATAAAAGACAATATTGGGATGGTGTAAAATTTCTTTCTGCATCTCTCGTGGGTAGATATCAATATCCACTTGGACACGGGAAGACTGCACCGCCAATCCTTTACGAGTATTGAGTCGTCGAAACTGAATGGAAGAACGATCGGCAATCTTGGCCATAATTCCGCCCAATGCATCAATTTCACGAACCAAGTTGCCTTTGGCCAATCCTCCGACGGCAGGATTGCATGAGAGTCGTCCGATGTGTTCTTTTTTAAGGGATACCAATAACGTTCGTTTTCCTAGTCCCGCGGTCGTCCAGGCTGCCTCACAACCTGCATGACCACCACCAATCACAATAATATCAAATGTGTTCGACATGATTTTACCCGCGCTTTATTCTGGATTGTACTTTCAGTTTGAGGTTGCAACAGAATATTCAATACCAAAATTTCCAAAAGTTTGGATGAACCCTATACCAGATGCATCTTTGCTAGAATTTATCATACTGTTGACGAGTTCCCAACCATGCATGTGCTAAGATCAGTGTCATGTGTGTGAAAAGACGATGAACAATCCTGTAGATTCCGATTCTAAAGATGGTATCAATCTGATTCATTGGGGTGCGATGCTGTGTTGGATCTTGCTCATTTTTGGACTGGGCAACAAACCGGTACATTTGGATGAAGCCAATTTTCTAGCGATGACCCAAGGAGAATTTTGGCGCCCACATTTGATTCAGATCAATTGGGAGGGTGTGGAACAATCTGCCTTTGATGTTTTGTCCAATCCTCCGGGGATGGTCTGGTTCCTTTGGCCTGTGAAGGATCTTTCTGTCATATGGATGCGTGTATGGGTTCTGCCATGGAGTTTTCTTGCGCTGTGGGGATTGTGGAAATGTATTGAACACATAGGAGGTTCACAGCACAAAATATGGTTGATGCTGTGTAGTCCCATTTTTGTTTTGAGTCACAATTCATTGATGCCAGAGATGCCTTTGTTTGCTTGTATTGTGATGGGGTGGCAAGGTATTTTTCGTGGACAAAATAGAACTTTATGGGCGCTAATCTTAGGGACTTCGGCCATCTTTAGATACAGTGGACTAACGATGATCCCTTTGTTAACAGCATGGGTGGTGCTGAATAAGCCGTCTAAAGGCTGGAGGTTGATTGTCGCAGTCAGTCTTCCAACAATATTGCTTTGTATACATGATGTTTGGGCGTATGGAGAGTGGCATTTTTTGCACATGATCGCCTTTCAGCAAGAACAGCAATCTTGGACATCTTTCGTGCATAAGCTCTGTGCCTTGTCTAGTATGTTGGTATTGGGATGCGGTGTGGTACCTAGGTTGAGAAGAGATCATAGGTGGGCATGGCCGTTGCTGACGGCATGTATTCTCTTGACAGTGACACTTTCATATGGGTTTGCTTTGGACATGAGTCTTTTGGCTTGGCTATCGGTTCCATTGGGTTTCTTTGTGGTGGCGAGATTTGTTCAGGAAGCGATTGATGCTAAGAGATTCTGGGTCGTGTGCTGGTTGATGGGTGGATTATTTTTTCTTCTGAGTTTGCGATTTGCAGCGACTCGATATTGGCTTCCATTTGTAGGACCCTATTGGCTCTGGATGCACGAAGATAAATGGCTGAAGTACTGGACTCTTATAATGGCTATTGTATCGATACATTTGGCTTGGGATGATGCTCAGCTAGCGAAGAGCCAGCATCATTTGGCACGCAAGGTTGTTCAGATTTGTAAAGAGCAATACGGGGATGAGACGGGATACTTTGCAGGTCATTGGGGTTGGCAGTATGCTTTGGAAGAAGTGGGATGGTCTTCTGTTGAGAATGATTCAACAATACCGAACAATGTTTGCTTTTCTTATTCAGAGGCTTCCTGGCCTCAAGAAATAGATAATATATGCTTTGAAGATGTTGTTAGATTTGAATTTGATTATGATCATTTTGGACTTCCGATTCGCGTTCATACCGCTGAAGGTCAAGCCAATTATCATTCGTATATGATTTCCAATAGACCACCACTTTCAACCATGACCCCATTCGGTTGGGGTACAGATGATTGGGATCAAGTGGAATTGCGTCGTTCTTGTCTACGTTGATACCGTACGTATTCTGTACCACACCCCACCAAGCAGAACGTGTGATGAATGATCAGCCAAAACCAACCACGACCTCCGAGTTGTGATCCAAATAAGATTGTCACGATGATCGCGATTAAGAGCCATGTAGTCGCCAATATGGCTTGAATATCGATGGACTTCATACATTTTCCCCCATGGAATTGTATCATAGATTACCAAGCCCTGATACAATCAGATATTATGACCTTGTTGTGAGGTGAACAATAGAGTCTGTAGAGCTATCCCATTGGCGCACGGTCATCATTCGAGAAAGAGATGTTGGAAGACGTATTGATGCATATTTGGCCAAGCGCTTTCCTTCTTATTCTCGTACTCGAATCGTTCGATACATTCGGGAAGGACAGGTGGTCAGCGAGAGTAGAAAACTGAAACCAGCAACGTTACTTCAGATGGGAGAGCGTTTGCGGTTGTATGTTCCTGGTTTGGTTCCTACAACACCTCCCCCTCCGTTGCCTGAGGTATTGTATGAAGATGACCGGATTATTGTAGCCAATAAACCAACAGGGATGTTGGTTCATCCAGCGGGACATAAATTTGTATGGGCTTTGATAGGATTGTTTAAAACTGCGAGACCGGAGGGCAGATTAGACTTAGTGCATCGAATTGATAGAGAAACCAGTGGGGCGATTATTCTAACAAAGGATAAAGAAGCCAATGCCTTTTTAAAGACAAAGCTTGCCAATAGAGAAGTCCAAAAAACCTATCATGCAATTGTGAACGGTGCACCGGATTGGAATGTGAAAGATATAAACGCTCCTATCGGCATTGATGAGGATTCAGAGGTACGGCTTAGACGGTGCGTTGTGGATGGTGGCCAATACAGTCATACCACTGCAACTGTCCTGCAGCGAATGAAAGAACACACTCTTGTTGAGTGTGCCTTACATACAGGTCGAACCCATCAGATTCGAGTACATATGGAACATGTGGGCTACCCTTTGTTGGGGGATAAGCTATATGGCAACCCAGATTGGGTATTTTTAGATTACTTAGAACATCGTGAAACTGAGCGCATGCGAGAACATGTTCGTTTCCCACGACATTGTTTGCATGCTGCAATCATTCGATTCCCGCATCCAGATGGCGGATTTAAGAAAATCAGAGCCCCCTTACCGATGGATATGCAATCGATAGTAGATGGTGAAGAACCTATTTGGAAAAAACCCGAACAGTAGTCGTATTTTTATTTTAACTCGAAAAAACTTCGATAAATCAGGTCTGAACGCTCTCTCAATATATCCTCAAAGCATATCTTTGTATTATGACGTCTATATCTAAACCAAGCTATCAACAATCGTGTGTGCAAGTACGACTGCAATTCAAGAGCGATAGTTGTTGGAACTGGCAAGATAAAGTTTGCACTCCAATGTGATGTGTCACCTGTCATATGAATGATCTTTGCAATAAAGCACTCTGCTTGAATGCTATCTAGATTGTCAATAGTGCTTGGAATGTATTGTTGTCCGATTGGGAGCATAGGTTCTGCTGTGGTTCCGATTCTTTTCCAGAGCATCGTTGGCGTTCTGTGGTGTGCCGTAAGAGATCGATGCAATGGTTCACGCAATCTAGGTTGCTGTTCCGCCATCTTGTATAGCGGGCAATGACTGTGCTTTAGCAACGGTAGTGTCGCGGCAATAGCACTTCCAAGAGTCCATAGGTCAACCCTATTTTGTCCATTCCATAATAATTCATCCATAAATAGACCGATGTGTGGAACATAGTCTTCACAGATATTGCTCATGAGCTCCAATGACAAAAGTGTTTGGGCTTGTACAGGAGCGCAATTCTCTATCCAAGGTGTTGTAGGAATTCCACAAAGACCAGCCCATTGCGTCCATTCCTCTAAGGAAAACTCCCCTAAGGTGATCGCTCGTTTATAGAGCCTGAAGAAGGTTGCATCATGCCTTGCTATAGGATCGTTACTCGGTGATTGTAGTACACCGAAGTCACCACTCATGGGCTCTAGCACATTTAATGTTGGCCATGCGGTTCTCATTGGAACATGCAGAGCTAAGTGTCTCGAACGGCCCATCTTTAATTTTTAGCGTAGTTGGCCAACGCTCGGCGATGTGCTTCGGCAATATCCTCAACCAAACTTTGTGGTTCCAATACAGTTACATCTGCACCAAACCCTAGTATCCATTGTTTAAGTTCATAAGCAAGACCAACTTTTAAAGTAAGAACAACTTCGCTTCGTGGGGCAGGTTCAAGGATTTGTGAATGATGCCACCGACGTTCTTGAATGTATGGAGTTGCATGCTTAGAAAAGCGCATTTTTACAGTCTGGGCATCACTACCTTTGATGATACCAAATGAATCTTTTACGATATCTTGAGGCTTGTAATCAATCGGAATATCAAAATGATTGTGTCTGTCTCGTTTAAATTTGTGGAAACGTTCTACAGCAAAGGTTTTGATTTGTTGGGCTTCTGTATCCCAGGCAAATAGATACAGTCCCTGACGGAATGTCACTAGAGTAAATGGATGTAGATTATATGTTTTTACGCGAGCACCGATCTTGGCATAAAAGGCTTCTGCAGGATTTTGATGCAGTAGACAGGTAATAATATCGTCAATGATCTCACTTTGATCAGTATGATCCTTAGTGTGCTCTGCAATATTCATAAACTTGCGATCCATGTCTCGTGTGAGGTGTTGTTGATTCCCCCCAACGTTGATGCTGCTCAGTTTGTCTAAGGCTTCATCAAAATCTTCCGAAAAATTTGTTCCTTCTAAAAAGGTGAACATATTTCTTCCAAATCGGATTGATATCCATTCTAGAAGCGTGATTTGAATACCTTCCCGTTGGAAACCTGCATCCACTGTAAAGCAAAGTTCAGAGCTTTTACTTGTGTTTACATCATCGAGAATCGGAACACTTTGTTTTTTAACAGGAACGCCAATTTCTCGGAGATCAGTCATATACCGCCGAAGACTTCGTTCATTGAGATCAAAATCGTGTAGCAGCTCAGATGCTCGAGCCCCTTCAGGGCGTTGTAAGCGTTGCAAAATACGGATCAGTTTTTGTCCTTTGTTGAGTTCATTTTCCGAAATGATTTGCATTGTTGATCACCATCATAGTTCTAATTGTTTGATGACTTTATTGTACACTGGTGGACAAAAAATGTCCACTCGTTTTTTTATTTTTGTACGGGTGTTTAGAAATGTGTTACAATACAGATGTTCAGTAAATGTTTTTACATGTTGAGGTATTCAATGATTGAAGGTATTGCTTTTGCACTGATTATGAAGAAGGTTCAGATTGCATTAATTGCATTTGGAATTGTCGTCTCTGCGGTATTAAGTATATACAATCTGCCTTGGGATGGTGTAGAGTGGGAGGCTCTGTCTAGCACTATCCGAAAGCTGAAGTCGGTTGCGTTTAAAGTACCATGGATCAATAAATCGGTTGGTCCATCAGTCGATATAGAAAGTGTCAACTGCAATACGGTCATTAATTGACCAGTTTTTGAGGGGCTGATTTTGTGAATTTAAATTCACTGTAGCCCATCATTAAATCGTTCATTGAATGATGTTTGGCCAAACTAGTTTTGGGAAGAGTCGTCGGTTTGAGGGAATTTTGAGGGAAATTTGGAAAGACTGACGGCTCTTTTTATTTGATTGAGCGCTGGATAATTTTGCGCTATTCAACATCGTAGATGTGCTTGCATTTTCGTTATATTGGGGTTACTTGGCTTCACTCAACCATGGAGAAGAGATGAGTCTGTATAAGCCTGAATCAATAGAGTCGAAGTGGCAAGAATATTGGATGCACAATCGTAGTTTTGTTGCTGAACAAGAGTCTGATAAACCAAAGTATTATGTTCTGTGTATGTTTCCATATCCATCGGGTTCTGGTTTGCATGTAGGGCATCCATTGTCTTACACAGCTGTAGATATTGTTGCCCGCTATAAAAGGATGAAGGGATTTAATGTTCTCAATCCGATGGGATGGGATGCTTTTGGTCTACCGGCAGAGCGAGCAGCAGTTCGTGAAAATCGTCATCCTGCGGAGATCACCAAGGAAAATGTAGCCAACTTTAAGAATCAGCTGCTGAAACTTGGGTTCTCATTTGATTGGGAACGTGAAGTGAGTACCTCTTCGGAAAAGTATTATCACTGGACGCAGTGGATTTTTCTCAAACTTCATGAGAGGGGATTGGCATATCTGGCAGAAGTTCCTGTAAACTGGTGTCCAGCACAGGGTACGGTTCTTGCCAATGAGGAAGTCGTAGATGGAAAGTACGTAGAGACAGGGGATTTTGTTGAACGGAAGATGATGAAGCAGTGGATGCTGAAAATCACCGCTTATGCCCAGCGTCTCCTCGATGATTTGGATGGTCTAGATTGGCCCGTAGGTGTACTCGAGATGCAACGTCAGTGGATCGGCCGATCAGAAGGTGCAAGACTGAAGTTTAGTGTTGCCGATACAGATGCTGATTTTGAGGTGTATACGACGCGTCCGGACACACTCTTTGGTGCGACCTATTGTGTTCTTGCTCCGGAGCATCCTTTGGTACTGCAGCTTTGTACAGACGATAAAAGAGAACTCATCAATGACTATGTTGAGTCTGCTAAAAATCGGTCGGATTTGGAAAGACAAGTGGCCAGTGAAAAGGACAAAACAGGCGTCTTTACCGGAGCGTACGCTGTGAACCCTGTCAATGGAAAGCACATTCCAATTTGGGTGGCAGATTATGTGCTAATTTCTTATGGAACGGGTGCCATTATGGCGGTACCGGCACACGATGAGCGAGACCACGCTTTTGCCAGAAAGTTTGGTATTGATATTATTCCTGTCATTCAACCAGGTGAAGGGGCGGATGTCCAAGAGGAAGCCTGGACAGAAGATGGGGTTCTGATCAATTCTGGACGTTTCGATGGACTCAATGTTGGTGATGCAAAAACTCAAATCACAGCGTGGTTGGAAGAGGAAGGTATTGGCCAGCAAGAAGTCAATTTTAAACTGCGTGACTGGCTCTTTTCTCGGCAACGTTATTGGGGTGAACCATTTCCGATTGTGTATACCGAAGACGATGTACCTCATCCTGTGTCGACAGAAGAACTTCCCATTCGCCTACCGCATATTGAAGCGTATCGTCCAACGGCGGATGGTGAACCACCCCTTGCTCGAGCAGAGGAGTGGCGTAAAACCGAGTGGAATGGTCAGCCTGCCTTGCGAGAAACCAACACGATGCCTCAATGGGCTGGGTCATGTTGGTATTATCTACGCTATATGGATGCTGGAAATCCAGAGGCGCCATTTTCGCCGGGAGCAGTTCAATATTGGAAGAATGTGGACTTGTACATTGGTGGTGTAGAGCATGCTGTGTTGCACTTGTTGTACGCTCGTTTCTGGCACAAGGTGCTGTATGACTGTGGATTGGTACCAACCAAAGAACCGTTCCAGCAACTCTTTAATCAAGGGATGATTTTGGCGTATTCTTACCGAGATGCGCTGGGTAAGTACCATCATCCATCTGAAGTTGAACAACGGGGCGACCAATACTTTGTAATGGGAAGTGATACAGAGGTATTTAGCCAAGTCGAAAAGATGTCTAAATCCAAGCGGAATACCGTCGATCCATTGGAGATTGTAGACGATTTTGGAGCCGATACATTACGCATGTACGAACTCTTTATGGGCCCGCTTGAGCAAGTGAAACCTTGGCAAACCTCAGGATGTAAAGGGGTTCGAAACTTTCTAAATAAAACGTGGAGACTTTTCATCGGAGAAGACGAAGCGCTGCGTCCATTTGGTCAGGCTAGGGAAGAAGTGACTCGAGCTCTCCATGTTGCCATTAAAGAAACGACAGAAGGAATCGAAGGCTTGAAGTTCAACACACCAATCTCAAAGATGATGGAGTTTGTGAATGCCTGTAGCAACACAATGCCACCCAAAGAAGAAGTCTCGGCATTTGTTCGAATCTTGGCACCATATGCGCCACATATTGCTGAGGAGTTGTGGGAAAAACTTGGAAACTCTGACAGTCTGACATATGCGGAGTGGCCAAAGTGGGATGAAAAGGCGTTGGTTCGACAAACTGTGAACGTAGCCGTAAAGGTTTCTACAGCGAAAAGACCTGTAGCTGTCATACAATGTCCAGCAGATGCGAGTCAAGAAGCTGTCTTGGAGATGGCAAAGGCCCATCCCAAAGTGGCTGCGAAGCTTG
>CAJWHX010000111.1 GCA_913040875.1 uncultured Pseudomonadota bacterium
GACGTCGAATTTGCACTCATTTATGGCAATACGTGGACCGGTATTGCATTCAGCAGCACCATTGCCATCATCGCTTGTCTAGAAACGTTGCTCTGTTTACAAGACATCGATGAGTATGAAAGGGACTTACAGGCGACCAATTTTTCTGAAGAAATGCAGTGGTTTTTTGCAATGGAGTTAATGGCGGGAATCATTTGGGTCTACATTGAAGTGGTGATCATGTGTTTTAAATGGCAGATGAAAACAGATGTCTAAAGATCCAAGCAAGTTCACTGCCGATACAAGTCAACCTTGGTTGACGGGTACTTTTAGAGGCGAGTATATCGGGATTGCCAAAAGTGGCTCCATTAGGAACACACAAATATTTGATCTCCAGATTGTACGCGGCACCATCACTGGATTGTCTACCCACGCTGAACAACCGATCATCAACAGTAATCAGAAACCGTTGAGTCTAAGCTCAGTCTCTCAAATCTATACACATGCAGCAGAACTCACCTTTGGTGACCAACCCACAGACGGCGATACCACTTGGAAGGTCTATGAAAAACTCTTTCAAGTTCAAGTATACAATCAGGAGTTTCACTCCAAACATTACAACAAAATTGACAACACCGTTCATGGATTCGTTACAGGTACCGTCGTTCTCAATCTCTATCCACCAAGGCATGCCCCGCCAACACCTAAAAATAGCTCGATTGGCAGCTTCAAAACAAATGGTGGTTTTTTTGGTGTTCCTGTTTCAATGAGACGTTTGGTTCTAGCATCTATGCTCACCCTCAACAATATTAATTTGGACGTGTTGTCGATTTTCAATTTGCACTTCTTTACGGTTTCCATTGTTGACTTACCATCCTCTGATGTTGACCTAGACACAGATAACGACGGTATCATGGATATCCGTGATAAGTGCAAGTTCAGGCCAGAAGACATCGATGGATTTGAAGATGAAGACGGATGCCCAGAGGCTGACAATGATCAAGATGGTGTTGCAGATGATTATGACAAATGTCCAAACATCAAAGGTACACAATCTGATGGGTGTCCTTCACCTAAAGAAATCAACGAGATCACTGAAAATATAGACATTGACAATGATGGAATTCCCAATGCATTGGATCAGTGTCCTGAGGAAGCGGAAACGTTCAACAATTACAATGATTATGATGGGTGTCCCGATAAGATTCCAGAAGCACTACAAAATCTCATTGGCATTCAAAAGGCCATTCAATTTGAAACCAATACCGCAGACCTAAAACCTGAAGCCATCCCAGAATTAAAAGAGATTACAGAGTTATTGCTTGAATACCCCACCACACAAATCATCGTGGAAGGACACACAGATAGAAAGGGAACAACCCAACACAATCAACGTCTATCGAACAAACGAGCAGAGGCAGTTCGAAGTTGGATTGTTGATCAGGGAGTTGGGAAAAGTCGTGTTCTCACCAAAGGGTACGGTTTCCGTGAACCCATCGCAAGCAACGAAACCGAACAGGGACGTGCCAGAAATAGACGTGTAGAAATCAACTGTCATCAGTGTGAAATCCCTGAAGAATCACCCCCTTCGACAGATGATACATCATATCCTGCTACAGGACCGGACAAAAAAGAATCTTTGGAGCTGACACCATCACAAGATTCAAATCAGATGGGAGAAGAATGACCAAAGAAGATATCTACAAAGGTGTAGACCCTCAGGTTACAGATTCGGCGAATTCGCTTCCTATTAAGACGGATCCCGATTTAAATGCCCCATCAAACACTCCCCCCGATATAATCATTGAACCGATGCCAACTTTGAGAGAGCAGTTGCAAAAGGTGGTAGCAGACTCACTCGTATGGATTCACAAATGGAAAGGGACACTCCAACAAACCATTACAATCAACGTCCAATATAGTCCCGTTCGATTCACAAGCAGTCTAACACCAGTTCAAATCTCATTTTCAGGGTGGGGATTTTGCATATACAACGGCAAAATCAAACACTTCCACAATTGTGATGTAGTCCTCAAAATTCCTGTCAATAAGCAAACACCCATCATCATTTTCGGATGGGGAAGTCTGTTTAAACATTCCTTGTTCATTGATTCATCTCTCCAAACGATTCCTAATTTTTCCGTGCGATCAGATGCTCACTATGCTCTTTCCAACTTGCCAACAGTCAAACTCAAGAGTCTCGACCTGACTATAAGACGCCCCTCCAAAACAATCAGTGTGCCTCCTTCACCTATTTTTAGGGTCAACAAAGACGTTATGGCAGAGGTTCATAGAGAACTAGAAAAATCGGAGGATAGGTGAATCAATACCCTTCGCCATCTAGAAAAAGAGCCCGATGGTACGATCGATTGGCTTGGTACTGTTGCAAGGTTGACTTTGCTCACATGGAACAGTCACCCAACGCAGATCGAATTATGTACCAAGGGTTGGGGTGGAGCAGTCTAGCAAGTGCCATCATTGCCTCTATATCCAGTGGATATGGACTATTCTTGATCACAGAACAACGAATGCTAGCACCATTAGGGATAGTCGTCGGACTTCTGATGATTTGGCTATTCCGATACTCCATAGCTCGAAAAGGAATCGGAGACGGGACTGCTGCGATCACACTTACAGAACTCTTGACTGCCATACCACAGTTGGGAATCATTCTATTTCTGGGAAGTCTACTTTCTCTTCCGATGGAATACGTGGTGTTAAAAAGTGAGGTTGACGTTGAAATATATACCCAACTTTCCAAACAGAAAGATACAATTAGAACAGAAACGCGAGAAGAGTTTACTGAAGAACAACAATCGATCCGACGCTCCATCACCAAATTGGAAGCGGATATTATACGACAGCAAACCAAACACGATCAGCTACTCTACGAACTATCCAAAATGAAAGAAGGCGTAGAGAATACTCCAAAACACTTGCAGACTCGCATATCAGCAGATGGCCCCTCATGGTATGATCAGATTGAGATTATAGATCGATTGGAAGAGCAAGTATCCATTTCAGAAGCACAAACTAAGAATGGCATTCAACGAATCCAGTACAAGATTAAAAGGGAAGAATCAAAGCAACGGGACCTCACAGCCAAAATTAATTCGCTCGTAGAATCTAAAATTTCTACATTGTCTGAACAACATGGATTTATAAATTCGTTACCCTATTTACGTCAAGTTGGTGGCCCTATTCGATTGTTTATCAAAGGACTACTATGTTCCATTTTGCTGAGTCCATTTATTTTCATGATGATGCTGGCCAAAAACACCTATTGGATATTCAAGACACAACCTCACTCTAACGAACCAGATATCAAAGGAGACTTTTTATAATGTCTTCTCAAAACCACTATACCCATATGGAGTCCTAATGAAAGAGAAACCACTATCAATTCACAAACCAGCAGGATGGTTTGAGTCATTTCTCTGGATGTGTGCTGGAGCAGACCGTGACATCCTTGAACAATGTCCCGATGCCGATCGCATCAAATATCAAGGTATCGGCGGAATTATTTTTGCGACGGGTATCCTCGCATTCATTTCTAGTTCCTATGCCTTTTGGACTGTTTTTTCGCCAAAAGATGGTTTAGCTCTAGAACCTGAAGTGTATAACAGTGCTGCTAATGTGGCGATGACCAGCTCAATATTTGGGGGGCTAGTATGGGGACTGGTCATCTTTAACATTGACCGTTTCATTGTATCGAGCACAGGATCTGGAGATGGGACATCCAGCATCAGTGCTAGCGAGTTTTTCCAGGCCTTACCTAGAATGTTGATGGCCGGACTGATTGGTCTGTGTCTATCTACACCACTTGAATTGCGTATTTTAAAACCAGAGATTGATACCTATCTACACCAGGAGCAACAGGAACTTCGACGAGATCTAGATGAAGAAACTGAACTGCGTTTTGCTGAAGAAGAAGAGAGAATGGATGATAAAATTATTCAACTAAAATCGGAAATCCAAAATCTCAAAGATATTCAAGAAAATCGTCGTTTAGAACTACAAGAGAAACGGAGAAATCTAGAATTGGAAGTCGAAGGAAAAACAGGGTCTGGAAAAGCGGGTCGAGGTCCTGCATACAGAGAAAAACTAGCAAACCTCAATTTAATTAGCGATGAGTTTGAAGTGTTTAAAAAAGAGAATTCCGAAGAAATCCAACTCAAAAATTCTGAGATTACGGAAACCAAGGAAAAGTTACTCGAAACTAGACAAAAAGAAAAGAATGAAAAAATTACGAATGAGCAACAAGCACATCAAATGGACGGTCTACTGGCGAGAATTAAAATTGCCCACGAACAGGGCGGAAAGATGCGCTGGGTTCTTACACTGCTTTTACTCTCCATTGAAATGGGTCCTATCTTCTTTAAGATGATGATCGCCAAGTCCACCTATGATTATCTCAAAGAACAAAAGATGGAGGCTGCCCTAGCCTCCAAAGGACTCTATTTCGATACGAAGCCAATTACTGACGGAGAAAAGCAAGGAGGTTTGTTCGGAATATTCGGAGGCTCACTCAAAGAAAAGAGATTCATTAAAAACCTCTATTTGGAAAGACAACAGAAGGAGATGGATGAACAACTCAACCTTGAGATGGCACTAACAAGGAAGGTCCATGCTGAATATCAACGCAGAATGGAAGCGGATATTGAAGCCAACTTGGATGACTATATTAAGGACAATGTATGAATCTATGGTGGTGGGCCGGATTTTCGAAGGACGTCCTAAAGCACGTACATTCTAGAACAAGTGTGCGTGTCTTTCTTGATCAATTGGCACAATCCTTTGTCTTCCTATGGTTGTTTATCGTGAGTGGGTCTTTTGGATTCTTTATCATCGCCACCCATAATTTTTTCATTGCATTATTTGGAAGTCTCGTATTTGGCTTTGTTCAGTGGAATGTGATTCGATTAACCAACGCAAGCATCTACATCGCTCCCCATGAATACGATGCACATTTAAGAGCAATGGCGGAATACCAAATCAAAAAGATACAATGGGATACACTCACCAAAGAAGAACAGAAGAAGAAACGTGCTCCCAAAGAAATTGTATTGCGCACACCGTCCTTTTTTAAGCCCACGCTATTTTTCATGACCCTCAGTATCTTGAGTGGTATGGTATGGGGTATCGGTCTCAGTACAGAATATCTGGTCGAACTTAAGGACCCCAACAAGGTTGTCATTCAAGAAATTTTAACGCGGACACAATTGGCGACAGAAAACTCTTGGTTACAAATTGGTGGGTTTATAGGCATGCTCATCGCATGTGTCCCAAGTTTGATTCGTTGGATTAATTCCGATGTAATAAGCGACATGTACATTAATGTGGTGGCACATGACCACACACACGTGCTCAGCCTTCATAAACAACATACCGCCAGAATTCAACAACAGCTGCAGATACCTGCTTTTGCTACACAGTTTTTAGACCCTCCATTCAATCAATTACCTAAAATTATGGGATGGATTGATGCCGAACACTGTTGTCCAGTCATCGTTCCCAAATGGGAGGTAGAAGAGGAAAAGGAAACGGAAGAGGATGCAGAACACCCAATCGAAGACCCCATCTAGATACTCCGAGATCTAATCCAACTCGTCCCCATCATCCACAATCAACTGTCCCTTAAACGGACTGGAATTCCGCACGAAGAAAACATTGTCCAATCCCGCAGCAAGCGTGTCGTACCATTCTACAAAAGCATCCGCTTTATCGGGATCTGGCAATGACATTCCGAGCATCACCAAATCCGCAGTTCTAGAATGGGAGACAATAACCTCATTCAAGCTTTGACTGCGCTGTCGTATCAAGACTTCACATTGTGCTTGGATTCTGGTTTGCTGACAGATTTGACGCAGTGCATCCTCCCGTTCTTCGAAAAGAGCATCTTCATCCACTACAGTCTTGAGATGAATCTTAGCCGTACGCCAATGCTGCGAGAGACTGAGTAAGTGTGCCAACAGCAGCATCAAGTCTCCATTTTGGTAGGTTCCCGACCACCAAACGTCAATCCGTTCTCGCTTACCCTCCCATCCTTTGAGACGGGTGAAAACAAGGGACTTTTGCAAAGAATCCATAGCCAGCATCAAAGGAGCCACCTCCAAATCTGTCGACCAATCCATCATGATGGTATTGGATTGCATTCCGGCGATCCCATTTGCTTGTGCAACAGAGACATAGCCTTGCGTTTTTCGATCCACCACATCGAGTTCACAGAAGGCATCAATATCTTGGGATTGAAGGAAACTTTCCATTTTCTCAATGGTGTTTTTACGTTCTTCTACAGAGGGTAACGATGTCAAATCACTCTGTTGAAGCTGAACAACAGTGACAATGCCTCTTCCCACGGTCAAATCATTGGCCGCTTGCACTTTCCAGAGGCTCTCTTCGACACCCTCTGCAAATACAAGTAGGTTTGGTCGCCAGTTCCGGCTGTGCTCTTCCAACTTTTTGTGTGCTAGCAGCGCCCATCGCGCAATGGCCATCATCAATCCACCTCGCATATCTCCCCATGTACTAGAGAGGGTCACACGAGAAAGGTAGATGTAAATCCCCAATTCAATCAGAAATGCAGACACAGAAGCCAATGGATTGATCAACATCATCACTAGACAACAACCGGCTGCAGCCATCAAAGAGTACACCCATGAAATGTGAAATTTCGGACGGAACGACGGATTTCGGACCAAACTCTCTAGGGCTGAGACCACATTTATCATGCAATAAGTCGTCAAAAAGAACATCGTCACAACGGTGGCCACCGCATTCAAGTCTCCTAACAGCACCGCCAATAGAGCCACTCCACCGGAGATGTACATCGCAAACTTGGGTTCTCCATCTTCCAAACGCCCAACACGCTCTGGCAAAATACCATCATCAGCCAAAGCCTGTAAGGTTCTGGGGGCTGACAGAATGGACCCAATGGCACTGGATAAAATAGCGGCGAGCAATCCCGGTAAAATCAACATCGGAAACCGTGCCACGTCCATCCAAATGAGTGTGTTGGTCAGCATCGCATCCACATCTTTATAATGTGCGAGCGCCACAGGAATGATCAAATAGAGAACCATCCCGACAACTACAGCCCCTAAAGTACCGTATGGAATGGCCTTCTCTGGATCTTCCAAGTCTCCAGAGAGACTGAGTCCTGTCAAAATACCGGTAACTGCTGGAAAGAAGACGGCAAAAACATCCCAAAAACCATTTGCGTCTGGAGCAGCATAATTGGCTGAAGTAATTGCCAAGCCTGCATCCCAGTTGACCCCGAGCAATAAAGAGACAATCGACAACAGTACCAATCCAAAAATGAAGACTTGCGAACGCAACACCAATTCTGTCGCTTTCAAAGCAGAGACCGTGACCCCAACGATGAATACCCCCGCCAATAACTGAATCGGAGCCCCTGGAAAGATCATCGACAATCCTTCTGCGAGAGCGTAACAATACAATGTCAGAGAAATGGACTGAGACAAATAGAGCGGCAATCCAATCGCACCGCCCATTGAAATACCGAGCGATCGACTAATAAGGAAGTACGCTCCACCCACTCCTACGCGCTGAGATGTCGCAAGTGAGGATACTGACAACGCCGTAATCAGCGTAATGGCATTTGCCAAACCGACAATCGCCATCGTCCCCCAAATACCAGCATTTCCAACCACCCATCCGAATCTGAGGTACATGATGGCACCCAAGATGGTCAGAATGGACGGAATGAACACCCCTAGAAGCGTTCCGTACTTTTTCACTTCTTGCTGATCAGCACTCATGCATTACACTCCGCTGATGGGAGACCAAGACGCATTGCGAATAAAGGTCATGTTTAAATACTCTCGTTCAATCAACTTCGCCGTATCTTCAGCTGAACGAAACTCTTCCCACGGAACGCGAATTACAGGAATGGTCTTTCCAATCGACTCGATGAATACTTCATACTCTTGGTACAGCATCTCAAGATAGTCCATTGTAATTCCGCTCTCTACATCACGCGAACGCATCTGAATCCGCTGAAACGAAGTCTCGGGCTGAATATCCAAATAAATGATGATGTTGGGTCTGCACATAAAATTAGACATGTGCTTAAATAAAGACAAATAGGTCTGATAGTCTCTCTCGTCTAACAATCCGAGATTGAGCAACGTCTTTGCAAAGATGGCATCTTCATAAATGGTACGGTCTTGAACAGCACCGCCTCCATTCCAAATGATCTCTTGATGCTGCTGAAAACGACGATTGAGCAGGTAAATCTGCATAGAGAAGGCATATTTTGCAGTATCTGCATAGAAATCTGCCAAATACTCGTTGTCTTGCACAGGTTCATAATATACAGGAAGTCCAGTCAGCTCACCCAACGCAGTTGCCAGAGTCGATTTTCCAGCACCAATTAATCCAGCAATACCAATAAACAGATCTTGCAATTGCGGTTTTTGTTCACTCATCTTCTCTCCAAACACTCTGTGGTGGATTATCAATGGTGATCTTTATTCTGTTTGAGGGTATTTTTCACCTTTTAGACTTTGAAGCTGAGAGAGTACTCGGTCTTCAGACAACATCGAGACATCTATCGTCGCTAGTATTCTAGGCTTGTGACGGATTTTATGCTTGGCATACAACCGATCGTAATACCCCAACACCTTTGACACCACACCTGATCGATTGTCATTGTACAAGTCTTTCAACGCATCCTTGTAGGCTTCAGGACCCAATCGTTTACGAATGGCATGTAGCGCTCGCTCAAGTTCTGCAATAGACGCACCGCTATACTCATGGGTCAACCGTTCAATGCGCTGAGAGACGTCTCTCTCTACATAGATCCGGTTGGCGTGTTCCATAGTGGACCAGATCGCTTCCGGAATCTGACACGTGCCGATACGCCGACTTTCTGACTCCATCCAAATTGGACTTCTTGGACCAATATTCCAGAGTATGACGGCCAGTGTATTCTCAAAGTGACCTTGAGTGGGTGCATTGCATTCACCGATCGCACCAAATGCCGACCCCTTGTGGTGAGCCAACCCTTCCAAGTCAATCACACTCTCTCCAGACTCTTGAAGGGTGTGCAAATACTCTGTTTTACCGACACCAGTACTCCCTGCCAGCAACAGAAACTCTCTCGGTTCCTTCAAAGTGTTGGTCACCCACACTCGAAAAGACTTATACCCACCGTCCAGTCGATACACTGTTAAACCAAGTTGAGTCCAAAGCCATGCCATAGATTGAG
>CAJWHX010000112.1 GCA_913040875.1 uncultured Pseudomonadota bacterium
CTAAGATTGAAAAAACCAGTTCTGTCCAACATTCTCCACTGAGTTCATTCATGATCCAAGATATTGAGTCTGTGTTGTCTCCCTTAGCCCCCCCTTTGAGCTGGGGAGTTTGGCCAAACAAGGACAACGCAACAGCGTCAAACACAGCCGTTTTTCCAATGCCGGTTGGACCATGGATCAAAAACAACTCAGAGGCTCCGAATCGCTCGTCCAAGTTCAATACGTGGGTACCGATTAATGATTTAATGTTGTGAATGCGAATGGTATGTAGCTTCATTGATGTATCTCGTCTGGAAAATCAAATGGAGAATAAATATAAGTTGGTAAGTGAATCGGTCAGTGGATCGGTCAGTGGATCGGTGATCAAATTAAAGCGCACTGTGTTTATTGACCAAAGCGGAGAACAAACGTATCTGTTCTTCAGTCGCATCAATCCCTTCTTTAAAACGAACAAAATCCTTGAAGAGCTCTATGGGTCTAAGGAGGGCTTCTGGATTTCCCATGTCGTACTCAACATCCTCTTCAATGGCTTGTTCTGTCAGTCGACCTTCGATTTTACCTTTCAGAGGGGGTGCCACCCCGTCTTGCACCATGCTTTGAACGATATCGTTGAATCGCTGAGTGACTCGGGCAGAGCTGGTGGTTTCGACCTCCATATACAAAAACGGAGGAAGCTCGGCATCATTCCATGTCAATTTTAGTATGTACTCTTCCATCTTTGACTCAGGTCCTTGCCAGCGAATCATCTGACGCCATATGGGCGCCAACATCGCGACAGGAGGTGGACGTTCATCTGGGTCCCCAGACAATGGAACTACCCATACTCCTCTCTCAGAACCATCTTCCGCTTCAGCAATGCTACACGGCATTGGAGAACCACAGTACCAAGCATTTGCTTCACCACGAACTTTGTACTTGCGATGAATGTGACCTAGAGCGATGTATACATACTGGTCTCCAAAGATTTCACCATCGAGACCCTTGTCAATAATCCGATGAATCGACCTGGGCATCTCTCCCAGATTGTACTGCTCATCCATAGCGGTCAAGTGCCCCATCGCTATCAAAGGAACATTTCCATGTCGCTCGCGGGCCAAGTCCGCCATCTCACTGTATACAGATTTCAACGCTTTTCGAATCACTGCATGAGACTTTCCTACCTGATCCGATGTCCATCGAATACCCAAACGAAACTCACTGATGTATGGAATTGCATTGACAACAGCACACACTTCACCATCGATCTCCAGTGGAATGATCCAGTCATTCCAAGAATCCGACCGATTCTCAACACCACCCACAATGTGAATCCCCAATCGTCGAGTAACTGGACATAGCGCGTTCAACTGACCTGCAGAGTCATGATTACCAGCTGTGATCACGACATGTGAAAGCGTCTGTGTATCCACCAACTGTTCCAAAAAGTTAAAGAACATTGTACGAGCGCTGTTGGGGGGATTGGCAACATCAAACACATCCCCTGCAATAAGAAGTACATCTACCTTTTGCTCACGCGTCACCTGAACGATCCAATCGAGCATTCTCTGTTGCTCTTCTTCTCTAGATACACGTCGTAAACTAAGCCCGAGATGCAAATCTCCAGTGTGTAAAATTTTCAGGGGTCGAGTCATAAACACTCCAACAAACGATTGCTCTAAATCATTGGGAAGAACGGGAAAGGGTATGGAAGGGATGTATTAGTATTGCATAAAAGAAGGTTTATCCACAAAATCAGGTCGTACCTCGGACAAGTTTTGACCATTGACATCCATTTACTCTGTACACGATGACCGAATGACAAATCGGACATCTTTAAGTGGTTTATTCGGCTTTTCCATCTACGAACGATCTGCCTTTCCATTGCACTGAAACTTTGGTCGTCGATCTCAGTAAAATCCAAATCACCAATACATTGGCCAGTGGATGACAGAATGCAAATCGACCATCTCGGCCATCTCGTAATTCTTGTCGATAGCGAAATGCAGTCTGAAGAAGCACAATGGCCCACAACCACAACAATACACCTATAGAAGTCACTTCCCAGCTAAACAGAATCAATCCGACAGTACATGACACTGCCAATACAAATGGTAACAAAGCACAGATAAATAGAAAAAGTGCCGCGCCAAAACCAGCAACTGGATTTCGACCTAAGCCTTCATACAAGTTCTTTGTGTATCCATTGATGATCTCGCTGAGCGAACGATATAGACGGACTCTAAACGCCCAAGCCGCCGGTCTCACTTGAACCGCCATACCTTTTCGTTTCACCATCTCCGCAAATCGGACATCTTCCAACACCTGATCGCGAACAGACTTGTGTCCTTCTATTGTAAAGTATGCGGACCGTTGCATCGCTATGCATTGCCCATTGGCAAACGCATCAATCTGAGAGATATCGTTGACTCTATCCAGATCAACAGCACCTCGAATCAACCAGCCCACTGCTGGAATCAATACCTTTTCCCAAAACCCATCGACTATCCAAGTCCCAAATAGGCTCAGCATCGCTAAGTTGTTGTTCTTGGCTGTTTCTACGATGGCCTGTACCGCCTTGGGATGCAGACGGACATCGGCATCCACAAAAATCAACCAAGCCCCTTTGCTTTCTTTCGCTGCTCGAAAACAAGCCCATGGCTTTCCAGCCCACCCTACAGGTGGCTCAACCCCTTCCACTACACGCAATCGAGGATCTCCATCGGCAACTTCACGAGCGACATCACCTGTACCGTCATCGGAACGGTCATCTACCACGACGACTTCAAGTTCGGGCCAATCAGAATCCAGAGCGGCTTCTATACAAGAACCGATATTGAGAGCCTCATTGCGCGCAGGTATACAGATACTCACCGAAGATGACACTCTCGATTCGCTCTGAGGCTCTGCAATCTCCCACTTGCGCCCCCACTTTGATACCGCAACAACCATCAACATCCAAATTAAGGATAACAAACCAAGATACCCATAGATTAATATCTGTCCAACCCAAGGTTCAGTCAGCATGAAACCTCCGAAGTCTACCTTTGTCCACGTAGACCAAGGTGGAATCTTCATCGCCCTCCTCTAGTTCAATTGCAACACTTCTCAGCATTTGATCGGGGTGCATCACCACCTTGAGTTTGGGCTTTACGGATCGACCTGCTGCGACTGCGACACCAAGACCAATGATTGTATCCTCGCCTATCGAACAGCCAATCAGCCCCAATGGAGCATTTTTTGCTATTCCATTGTACTGTACTTGAACCAACCCACCAAAATTCATATCCATCAGGTATCCGCCCCGTTTGACAGCCGCGTTTTGTCCCAACACCCCTAGTTGAACGACTCCTGCTACTGCAGACCCTTCAGATAAGACAGCATACTTTACCATTCCTTGTCTCTGTACCACCGAATACTCTGAGAGCACTGACCCCTCGACAACTGCAAGTTCTTCTACTTTTGCACCATCTCTAAGGACACAGCCCCGGACAACGGCATTGGCCCCAATCGTTACGTAATCTCCAAGCAAACACCCTTCCACGACGGCTGAAGGATGAATCTTACAGCCCTTGCCCTTCTGAACAAATCTGCGAATTAACTTACTGGGGTCTTTGCTGAGAGAGAGGACCATTGCCATGCCAAGTCGAAAGATCATCTTTACGACATTGTTTCCCACCAATTCACGCCAAAGATATGGTCCTAAGGACAACAGATTCCCCCACAGGGTTTGAGACCAATGTCCCACAGGAATTACAATCGCATCAGAAAGAGGTAAACTGACAAAATCTGCCCCCATTCCTTCTTGCGGAGCGGGTATTTGAATGGGATAGGTCTTCACATCAATCGGCAGAACTTCTGATCGATTTAATCTGTCCAAATCCAATCCAGCAGGTTCTGTGAGCCAAACCATCATCGGAGTATCTTCGTCAAACCCAATCTCTCGTACAAAACCGCCTGCTGCACCCTCTGCCCGCCATTGCACGTCCTTATCTGAACCACTGACCATCTCTAAGAAGAGGGCGATTGCCTGATGAGACACATGTACATCTTCCCGAATCCACAGTTGAGCGACTCCGTCTGAAGACCAGTTCCCACCATTCAGTTTCACTGCCCAATCTTGAAGCTCTCCCAAAGTTTTACCAAGTATCGGAACCTCTGATACCTCTTTAACGATAGACTCATCTGGCAATGAATTTGGAAAACGATGTGCAATGAACATACTCAATCCTCTGCTTTGATGACTTCGGAAAGCCCAAACCCCAACTTGCTTTACCAAAGTCGAACGATGTACAATGAATCCCAAACGCTTGAACACACCGCGGAATGATCAGGTGTCTGTTCCACAGTCAACAATACGGGAAAAGCATCTCGAAGTCGATGAACCCCTTTATGGTATTCATCTGGCATCACAGACGCATCTGCATCCACTATCCAATAACGGATTCCGCGACGTTTGGCGATTTCGTGAACACGCGATCGGAACAGACCATCTTCCACAGATTCATTCTCACGAATCGTTCGAAGTACACTCAACGAATTCTCGTTGGCTGGGAAATTCAACGTGGTTGCTAGAGGCTTCTCATGCCATATCTGACTTGCCATGTATGGACGCCCACCAGTCAAAGGATACAATCCAACGATGCCTTCAGGAGTGTCTTTGATTCGACGGACTTGCAGAACGAATGAAAGATCTGTGCAGATTGGAAGTGTACGAACGGGAGAAACGAATAGAGTCTCCGCAATCGCCACTGCACAAAACACGTAACACCTTGATTTCCAACGATGTACCGCTAGACCGGTGAGACACACTATCGGAATCCAAGACAGTCGGTACAACAACGTGAGGTGATCAAAGAAGGGCAACGACTCTAGAAGTATATAGGGCAATGGAATCCCCAATCCGGAGATTAAAAGTGGTTCAGCATTCACAACCAGTACCGGCCCCAATGAAAGTATACACCCCAACAAAGCAGCCCAAATACTCCAGTGTCTCAATGCGAATCTAGTGCACCACAGACAGGTTCCCAAAATCACCCAGCCAATGTACGACGAGTGCACAAACTGTTCACCAAAACGAGATACTTCAGAAAAGTCTGGAGACATATAGGACCATGGAACAAAGTAGGTCAGTGGATCGGCGGCGCCGATCGTCCTCCGTACACTGTCCATCTCCGCGCTCCCTTTGATGCGAAGAAGGTTTCCAGTGCCGCTAGACAATGTGAGGACCCAGTATGTAAACACTGACCAAATGGACAAAACCATCGCACCAATACAGAAGGAACGCTTACTTAACGCGACTCGTTGATGCATCCATTGGACAGTCGCTATCAGAATAAAACCAGCGACACCATACCAAGATGTCCCAATGACAGGAAGAATCATCAGCCAGGCCAAACTGTATCCTGCCAAAACTTGATTCCACCCTAGTAATCCGAGAAGAACCCACCCCAAAGACAAGACTTCCGTCGATCCGTTGTGAATACCTGTACGAATCACCGTTGAGACTTGAATTAGAAATGCGGATACCAAAGCTGTATCATATCGAATCCACATCGACTTTCACTCTTTATACCAAGCCTGATGCAACAGATACATACAAACCCCTGTCCATACAACCTGCAAGTACACGGTCATATTGAACGCCTGTATCGGCTCTAGAACCATAGAAAGTGGCAACATCCAAACTAACCCAGTCCAATCTGCTGGAACCAAGCAACCACCATTGGGAGCGTTGATCAACGAGGTGCACAATGGATCCGAACCACTCAAAATCGCATCCGAAACGTGCCACAGGCTCCAAAACCCGTTGGACATGTCCGATACCGGCGCACCCATCACACTGTTGCCACCAAAAACAACTGGATAAAAGAACAACAACGGCACTGCCAACATCCAAAAAGTCGAAAAGCGATTGGGCAAATGAATGTACATTGGCTACAAAGATAAAGAGTGAAACAAGCAAATTTGAGGAGTACTGAATGAATCCTATTATCCTGTTGGCGAGTTTAAGCCTTGCTGAAGCCAAAAAATCTAAGTCTACAGACGCGACTACCGAAACGACTACCGAAACGACTGCCCCTAAAAAGAAGGCTAAGGCGCAAAACGTTCCTGATGACAAAGTGAGTCAGGCCTACGCAGCCAAATTATTGGACACCGTTGGTACTGGGTTTTCTCCAAATTCTGAAGGACTCACCTATACAAAACTCACCTTTGCTGCAGACAACACATGGCATGCAGAGGGTTTGGTCGCGATTATGGATGAAGATATGGACTGTGTAGAAACTGGAACGTGGATGATGGACGCAGCCAAATCAGAGACCGCCACCAACATGACCTGGACCATGACCAGTACAGACTGTCCGTCACGTGTCGCCCCTATGGAGATGCGCCTCGAATTGGTGTTGACCGGTACCGCTGCTGGAGTGCATGCCAACTTCCGTTGACGCCATCTTCCGTTACCGAATATTGAATCACGATTGTGGTGACCGATACTTTGCCATTTGCTGTTCTGCGGCTCGGAATCCTTCCAACGCCGCAGAAGCAATACCCCCGGCATATCCAGCACCTTCACCAATCGGCATCATCCCTGGTAAACCAATCGCTTCCATCTGATCATCTCGTAGGAATCGAAGTGGCGCAGTGGTTCTCGTCTCTGGAGCAATGAGGACCCCCTTTTCACCCGCAAAACCCTCTATCTTTCTGTCAAAGAAAAGAATGGCTTCACGAAGCCCTTCGGCTATCGGTCTTGGAAACAGTTCCCAGAGATTACTCGGTGTCACACCTTGAGTATAGGACGTTCTCGGTAAGTCTGTTGAAGGTTCCTCCGTCAAGAAGTCTGACACTCGCTGCGCTGGAGCATTGAATTCACCACCGCCCATTTCAAATGCTTTTCGCTCTAAACGATCTTGAAATTCTACACCCGCCATCGGGTCGTCTGACCCAAAATCTTCTTTGGTCACCTCAACAATGATGGCAGAGTTGGCCCAGAAGGCCTTCCGACCTGAATAACTCATTCCATTAACGACAACGCGGCCTTCTTCACTAGTAGCACCAACGACTGTACCCCCAGGGCACATGCAGAAGGTGTGCGCCCCTCGCTTACCACTCTCCTTAGATGGACGGGAGACTAGACGGTAAGAAGCCGCAGGGAGTTCTCCTCGCTCGCTTCCATATCGGGCCATATCAATCAGCTTTTGTGGATGCTCGATGCGGGCACCAATGCGAATGGACCTCTGCTCAGCCTGTGCTCCAGAATCAATCATCATTCTCCATGAGTCTCTGGCAGAATGACCTGTTGCAACCACAACAACGTCTGCTCGTTCTTCTGACCCATCTCGTAAACGAACACCCACGCAGTTTCCTTGTTCTGTTAGCAAAGCGTCTACGCATGCACCAAATTGCACTTCCCCGTTCAATTCTAGGATTCTCCGCCTCAGATTGGGTAAGATTTGACGAATTTTATCGGTACCCAAATGCGCCCAGCCTTCTTCTAGAATTTCTGGGTCCGCACCAAAGTCCACCAATCTTCGAAACACCCAGCCCAATTCACCATCGCGCCGGCGTGTGTATATTTTCCCATCGGAGAAGGCACCAGCTCCGCCTTCGCCGTACACTACATTGCTCTCGGCATCCAATTTCCGATGTCGCCAGAAATCTCGTACATGGTAGTGTCGATCTTCAACGGCACCCCCACGCTCTAGTAACAAGACGGATGAACCACCTTCGGCAAAACGAAGTGCTCCAAACATTCCCGCTGGACCTGCACCAATTACGATTGTTTTGTGACCTTTTGGGAATATTGGCGTATCTAAGTCCAGTTGAATCTGTTGATATCGCTTCGCATCGCGCTTGGAGTACGCTCTAACCCCATGCTGTTTTTTTCGAAGGGTCTTCTCCTCATCTTTGAGCACGACTCTGTAATTTGCCTGCCAAACTGGGGGTCTTCGTCTTGCATCGACACTTCGCTTTAGGAGCTCGCATTCAACCAGTTCATCTGCTTCAATTTGTAAATGTTTACACAAAGCCCCATTTGAATCTCCATCCTTACTCCACGGGACGTTGCTAACCAAGAGTGCCATCTTTCTTTTTTCCTTCAAACGAGTTATGTTCGGGCGACAAAATGTGATTATAACCCACTTTAAATCATCCCAGTAAGGGACACATCTCAGAAGAGAGGAGTTGAATATGCCCATTCGTGTAGCAATTAATGGATTTGGTAGAATTGGTCGATGCGTATTTCGTGCAGGATTTGCGGATCCCGAGATTGAATTTGTTCACATTAACGATTTGACAGATGACAAGACCCTTGCACATTTGTTGAAGTACGACTCCGTTCACGGACGATTTGAAAGCCCAGAAGCCGTCGACGGTGGAATCAAAGTTGGTGACACCATCATCTCCACTTCTGCAACCAGAGACCCCAGTGATCTCCCATGGGCAGAAAAGAACATTGATGTTGTCTTGGAATGCACTGGTTTCTTTAGAACCTCCGATGGTGCTCAAAAGCACATCGACGCCGGCGCTAAAAAAGTCATCATTTCAGCACCTGCAAAATCAAGCGACGTACGTACCATCGTGGTTGGTGTAAACGACAGTGATTTGCAATCCGGAGACACCATCGTTTCCAATGCCTCTTGCACCACAAACTGTTTGGCACCCGTCGCAAAAGTATTGGACGAAGTATTTGGTATTGAAAGTGGTTTGATGACCACAATCCATGCCTTTACTGGCGACCAGCGCTTGGTAGATGCCCCGCACTCCGACTTAAGACGAGGCCGTGCAGCAGCAGTCAGTATGGTTCCGACGTCTACTGGAGCTGCAAAGGCCGTTGCCTTGGTTCTTCCACAGCTGAAAGGAAAGTTGAACGGAATGGCGATTCGCGTACCAACACCAAACGTCTCTTTGGTTGATCTTTCCTTCAACACACGTGAACCAGTTAGTAAAGATGCCATCAACAACGCTTTGACAGCCGCGGCTGAAGGTCCGCTTAAGGGAATCCTAGCCATCTCTACTGAACCATTGGTCAGTGTAGATCTTTGCGGCAATCCAAACTCATCGATCGTAGATGTCTCGCTCACAGAAGTACAAGGCGAGAACTTCGGTAAAATCTTAAGTTGGTACGACAATGAATGGGGATTCTCCAATCGTATGTTGACCCTCACCAAGAAACTGATGAGTTTCTAAGACTTCGATCTCCTTCGACCCATACAAAGGAATAT
>CAJWHX010000113.1 GCA_913040875.1 uncultured Pseudomonadota bacterium
AATGAATATATCTTGAAGACTTTTTGAATGGAATACCAAATAAACTCAAAGAAGATAGAAATCATTTTCATCAAGGTTTTCATACTAAAAATTACGATGATTAAAGGCAGAGTAATACCCTTGGCAAGTATACCAAGATTATGCACAAAGAGATATACTACTCTACCTTATCATCATTTGTCCCAACTAGGTGGGACTATAGGAGGTTACAGTATTAAAACGATTTATAATTGCGAGACACTTGTGATGATGGTCACATACTATATTAGTTATTGTAACACAAATACTATAGGATTAACTTATGCTAATGGATAAAGTCAATAAAGGTGGTAGACCTCCAAGAGAACCTTCAAGCGTGCGTAGTATACGTTTGCCAGTTCGTATTTGGAATAAGGTTTACAAGGCATCTAAGGAATTTCGTTCAGTCAATGAATACTTCCTTTCATTAGTGGAGAGTGATTTGATTAAAAAGAAAGACCTGAAAAAGTCTGAAAGACGAAGTCCAGTAACCTCTAAAGAAGGGAGTCAATAATG
The DNA here is from genome assembly GCA_913040875.1 of uncultured Pseudomonadota bacterium. The sequence continues at coordinate 535 of CAJWHX010000113.1, forward strand.
GCTACATTAAGGAACTTTAGAGGCAAATGGTATGCAAGGGTTCAATGGTATGTAAATGAAGTGCCATTGAAGAGTTTCGTACAAAACTGCGGGCACCTTGGTTCTGGAGGGACAATGGTCCGAGATGGCGTCAGTTGTCATGGGTATGCTAAATACATCGTAGATGCGCTGTTCCCATATATGGTTCCGTGGCCACGGCAAGATACAGATACATTTGCTTGTAGCCGATTGTTCACCCTCGATCTTGGAGTCCAATTTAAAGGTGTGTTCATTAAACCCTCTGACGACAAAGTGATTGATATTCATTCGGAAACTGTTCAGTGGAAAGGGTGGCACATATTAAAAGACCAACGTGGAGCAAACGAGGCTTGGGAGTTTATGGAGTTACTGGACAAGTAATTCAACTCTTGATTGACCTCGAAAACAACGGACGTTGTCTGACGGTCAGGCTACCAAAAGGTATGTGGTCATGACCCCCTTTCCTTTGATGTCTATATTGCCTCTCTTCTCGAAGTCGAATTCTACATCCATTATCTTCGCCACGTATTCAGTGACTTGAACTCGACCAGGGATGCCGGTTGATTCCATACGTGAAGCCACATTGACGGTATTGCCCCAAACGTCGTACGAGAATTTTTTTTGTCCAATAACGCCTGCAGTCAAAGGACCTGTTGCGATACCGATTCTGAGTTGCAACGAACAATCTTGTTCTGCGTTGTACTTGTCCATTACCTCGAGCATTTCCATCGACATTCTAAGTAGGTTGGAGAGGTGGTCTTCACTCGCTATTGGAATCCCACCGGCGATCATATACGCATCTCCAATGGTTTTAATCTTTTCCAATTCGTATTTGTCTACAATTGTGTCGAACCGTGAAAAGATGTCATTTAAGAACCGTACGGTTTCTTTTGCCGATATTGAAGAGGCTAGGGTGGTGAAACCAACCAAGTCGGCAAACAAAATGGAGGCGTCGTCATAGTCATCCGCAATGGTACCTTGTTGATTCTTGAGGCGAAACGCAACGGAGTCTGGAAGTATATTCAACAACAGATTCTCAGACCGTTTGTACTCCTGTTTGAGGGCTTCTTCAACCAGATCACGTTGGTCCAACGCATCTTCACGAAGAAACTCAAAGGAAGCCGTGGAGCCCAGTATTGCTCCTAATAAACCGACTGATCCTGTAGCCAAAATCAAAAAATGCTGTTTGGGAGTCAGTGTCGTTTTGAACTCCATAAGATTGAAGATGTCCAGTCCATATAGGCCAAGGATTGAAAGACTCGTGATGCTACTCCAAATGATACCATGTTGGATGCCGCCAACCAGGACCGATACAATCGGAATTGCCGTGAACCACATCATGTTGGGTGCATCGACACCACCCCAAAAGAGACACAGGAAGAGGTGACATTGAAAATAATTGCCTGCCAAGATGTGGGCCAGTTTACCGACCTGAACACCTTTTCGTGCGAGAAACGGTATGCACATAAAGATGACCCAAGACCACAGAACTACGAAACCGACCCTTGGCTGTTTTATGAGAAAGAACAGCACCATAAAAGGAAATCCAGAATTCCCAACAAATAGTGATATTAGGATGATGGCTTGCAACTTGAAACCATCAGGAGAATTTTTCTCGATAGCCGGTGGTAAGAATTTGTCGAGCAGAGTGTTGAACATGTCCATCTCTAAGGGTATTTTGTCATCAATTACAGTATATTGAGGATTCAATTCCAAGTTAACACGTGTCAGCGTTCGATCACTCTGAACTATATTCAGTATTCTGATGGGGGCTCAAGGGTAGATGTCGGTTAACCAGACGAGTTTTTCTTTGGAACTTTGAGCTGATAGTTGACCCTTGCAATGTGTTCTACTCGGTCATTGCGAAGAAAGTCTCTTTGATACAGGTAATCTATGGAAAGGGACATCTTCTTAGGTAAATCTACTTCTACCCCTGTCCCAAGTCGAAATTTACTGCTGTCGATGGGAATGGCACGTATGTCACTGAAGGTTTCAGCAAAAATAATGGGCTCAAAAGACGACTCGGTATCGATTGTGAGGGAGAATTTGTTCCGAAGTCGATTGGTGTAGTCATACTCATCTTCCTCGTGCTTTTCTTGATAGCGCAATCGGTATCCAATTTTGACTGGTCCAAACTTCTTCCCAGTGGACAACTGAATATGATAGCGATGCGCCGGTTCAAAGTCATCATTCTTGGTTCTTTCATAGATGTATCGGTACCCAATCTTTACAGAGAGAGGTTTGATCGGCTTGTAGCGAAGTTCAAACTCTGGCATGATGCTCTCTACTTGGGAGACATTGTCTGTGAATCGTAGATGTTGTGTATACTCGACACGCCAGTCTTTAATCACCTTCTTTCGGATATTGGTACTCATCCAGAGTTGAGTATCTGTTTCTGCGAAGGCTAATTGAGACAACAATAGCAGCATCATGATTCTTCTCGATAGATAACGGTGATGTCCGCTGTTTCACGTAGGAGATCGATATTGTTGATTCGATATCTAAGAATTGACTTTCCCGTTCGTTTACTCAGGTATTCAATTAGAGTTTCCTTTGGAGCACTGAGATGTTCAAGATTGTCATAGATGATATTCATACTCGAAAATCGATGCAGCTGTAGTCGACTCTCCAATATTCCGGGTAATCCAGCAATTACGGTGTTTACGATGAGCAACTCACCCAGGCTCACCTGATTGTTGGCGACGGCATTGAATATTCCTATCCCAATGACGATAAACAGATAGGTAAGGTCATGTATTCGGATGGGCTCAGTACGATACCGTAAGATACCAAAAACGGCGAATAACCCCAGTGCAAATCCAAGTTCAATAGGTACTTGTCGCAACGAAAAGCACAGGGTGAATGTGATCACGTTGAACATGATGTAAGTGAACAGGTATTCGTTGCGACCGTAACGCTTCATGTAGACTGCAAATGTCACAATACAGGCGAATATTAAGTCTAAGCTCAGGCGAAGTATGAACCGAATGCTTCCATCCGTATCCAGGATGGATTCGTGTAAATCAAAGAGTTCTGTCATGAAGTACGTTCCTCAAAAGTCGAAACTTGGTTCTATAGAGAGTGTTTTTATTGGTGTTGAATAAGTGATATCCACCGATGCAGTATTTGCTGATGGATAGTGGATATGCTCGGATGCTTCTTAACAATGACGGAACCGTTGAACCTCTTGAAAGGGGGCGTCTCTTTCTCTCTACAATGATGCAATTATCGAGTGAAAAGTTATCGTCTTGAGTACCAAATCCTATATTGAAATCGATGGTCAATCTTTCTTCAAGTGCACTGTGCAAAAGCGTGATGCGATGAAAGGTATTGGAGAGACTGCGGGATAAGGATTCACCATTGATGGGGAGAGTGTTGAAAAAAGAAAGATGCTCAGAGAGTGAACGGGTATCATATGGAACTTCAAGGCTTGTCTTTATGGTGAGGTCCGCTGCGTTCTTCTTCTTGCATTCAAGCACACATAAATTTCGACCTGGGTATCGACGCAGTCTTACTTTGTATCGTGGACGTTTGCCTCGAAGATGATTGGTAAAGAAGGTATGCTCTTTGGTGTCGAAGTACTGTGTTTGATATTCAGCAACATGGTGAGTGGAGGTTGGTACAATCTGAAATTCATCTTTCAGACTCTCAAGCAATGCAGTCATCTTATAAATGGGTAGGATGTATTTCTGATCCAATCGCTTTTGCAGGCTTCGATTTACCAGTAGTTCCATATCTGCGTGCGCAAATGTAGAGGTTAATGCTCCCAATGTATGTATTGGAATTATCATTCAGTAACCTCAAGCCAATTGTAAATGTTGGTCGAGAGGTGTCCCTTTATAGTCCCTCCATCTGTCGCATCATATTCATCGAATTGAATGGTTCCGGAGTGAATCATTGCAGCTTGTATCGCCTCATAGTTGAGGGAGGCATCGGTATATAAAACGTTTGCCCACGTACTTCGTGAATCGATTTCGATTTCCTCACCGGATTCTGCTTCTTCTCGGATATAGTCAACATAGGGAAAGATGTACGCAGGGTACATCCCTCCAATCTGTCCAAACAACAAAAGAACATCTCTTTCTGGTCCGGCATCTGATTGACCGGCAGTGGAACCGATCTGATTGAATTCAATCAGATCTCCATCCCAAATCATCTCCATATCGACTGAACCTACACTGGTGGGGTCTTCTTCTGCCAGTGTGTCCCATGTTGTCTCGAATGAAGCCTCGATTGATCCGACCTCTTGAATGCAATAAGGAGGAGTGGGTTCTCCATACTCTGGGTCTGGTGCATCGTTTATATACGTTCGGCGCTCTTCGACGAAGACTCGGATGTTGTCGATGTATTCTGTTCGCTCTCCCAGTACAGTCTCAGTGCTTAAAAGGGCTTCGATACGATCGATTTCGTCTAGGATACTGTCCTCATTCCAGATACTATTCATCAGAGATTGCACTCTGTCGTGCACTTGTTCTGTCAGGTTTTCATCGGACAAGATTGCATTGGCGATGGCGCTATTTGAGACTAGATAGGGCTCTCTCTCTTCCATCAGACCTGGATCAAGAACATCGTCCAATCCCCATGGTAGAAAGGTAAATTTGTCTGTAGAGCGACTGTGGTACACATAGTAGTTGTTTCGATTGGCAGCATAGCCATCCCAATGACCCAATATGCTCTCCATGGCCCAGAATGTTAAGAATGCATCGAGATCTAAGTGTTCATTCAAAACAGAATCAATGTCAGTGGAACTTTCCAAAGCATCTTTGAGGGATACAATCGGAGCAAGATTGGTGTCGGTGTCATCGTTCTTGGGTTCAAAGGTTTGATAGATAATGGGACCGAAATCACTGACCGTACCTTCGTATAAATCCCCATCATCTTCATCAAAATGGGTTCGAAGAAAGGTTCGCTTGATTGGTTCTACATGCACATAGATGCCGAGGTCTTCACCGTTGACATAGACATGAGCAAAGTTGCATTGCGGACTTGGGTAACCGGCATCTGTAAACAGTTGATATCCTAGGCATTGCCTAATGAGTGAGGGGTCTTGAACCGAATTGTTTAGCGTAATGTTGTCGACACCATACAGTTCTTGCCCCTCGACATATTCATCAACGTTGATTTTAAGGGAGGGTTTGTCGGTATTTTGAGAGCCAATGAATCCCTTTTTTAGTATGCCCACATTTTGATGTGACTCATCATCTATGGTGACTTCGGCACTGTAGTAACTGTAGGGTGAGTAAAAGGGTTCACTCATACAATCACCAGTAAATTCTGTAAAGAATGAACGGGTTTGATTGCGCAGAGAGTTCCAGTCTTCATCGGCTATCGTGATGTCCACCCTGATGATACTATTGGGGTCGAAATTACCGATATCTGGTTGTTCCTTAAACCGATTGCATCCCAGTAAAACGAGTATAGGAAACATGGAAGCCTCTAGTGAGTGTGGTGTTTTCGGCGCTGGATACAAAGCAATAGTGGACCCATAAGCCATAGATGTTGATGAGGGTGTGATGTGTACGCACAGGAATGACTCGCTGCAGTTACCAAGTCGCCGATATCGTTCATTCCAGTAGTATCTTCTTCACCATAACATTCCATGGGACCCGGTATCCCCTCGACACCACCCGATTGTATATAAGATTCAATGGTGTCATGTCTACCATCGATCCAACTTTTGAAATCTGTAATGAGGTCCAAGTACACTTCAGATTCCGGTTCCACAGTGGTCACAAGACTCACATACTGGTCGATGATGTTGTGAAGGTCATCTTCATTCCAATACACGGTAATGAGTCTCTCTAGTTCCATTAGATATTGAGTCATTAACTCAGGGTGCTGAGAGAGTCGTCTACTGATGGCACCGTTTACGTAAAAGATGTCGGTCTCTAGGAAGCCTTCCTCTTCGATATTGACCAAATCCATACTTTGCAAAGCGTCATCTGGTCCCCATGGAATGAATATTGCCTTGTCATTTTGGTCAGGGTCAAAATACACAAATGCATTGTTGCTGCCTTGGCTGTAGCCATCGGAATGGGATGTTACTGTTTCCAAAGCCCAAAATCGGATGAAAGCATCGATGTCGAGAACCGCTCCTAGTTCATCTTCTAAATCTTCATTGTCACTTAGCAACGCCTCAGCAACTCCGATCAATAAATCCTCGTTCAGTTGTGTTGCCTCTGTCTTTGGCTCCCATCTACCGATTCCATCTTGCAGATGCTCCAGTGAAAAATCGACAATCGTAATCTCGTAGAGAGAACCGTCTGCATTCCCGAATTCTCTTTCCAAGAAGGCCTCTTTAACATCTTCCACATGGGTGTACGCCCCGAGTGAAACACCATTCATCATTACGTTGGCTAAATTGCATCGCGGAGCGGGATATCCGTTCTCTCTAAATATTTGGTAAGTCAGGCAAGTATGTATCCGAGTTGGGTCTGTAAGATTGTTATTGAGGGTGACCTTTTCGTAGCCATCGACAAGCTGTCCTTCGATGTATTTGTCTGCCTTTATTTTCAGAGATGGTCGATCTTTAGACCGTGTCATGACCGACCCTACGAAGCCTTTTTTGCGTATACCGACATCGACAAGAGAGAGGGAGCCCACTTGAAGTTCAGCAGGGTAATAGGTGAAGGGGTCTGGAAATGGTTCTGTGCACGAGGTCATGATGTGTCCTATGGCACCCTGCAACTGTTCTGAACCGGCTCCACCAAAACGATTTTGTTTACTGAGTTGTCGAAAGGCTCTCCAGTGCATGTCGACTTGAACACACAATAGGTCTTCAGATTCAAAAGATAGGGTGGAATCAACCAATGTGCAGGTTTCATATTCTTGTGCAGAGTCACAGGCGAGACAAAACAGTAGCAGAAGGTTAAAACGCATAGCCTATCCCTGTGTGTATACTTGGTATAGTGGATAGACCAGGTGGTGGATGAGAGTCTTGGAATGCGGCTGCCGAACTCGAATAAAGTCCATTTTTCGTTGTGTATAGTCCAAACCCTAAGTCCAATACAAAGTGCTCCCAAACAAAACTTCTACCCAATTCAGTTCCAACCCCATAGACTGCCCACTTTGCAAGAGGATAACGAGACGCTGACAGGGATGTGACTCCGATAATCCCGTATGTAGATAGACTCCAACCCTCGAACCCAGAGTTTTGTAGAGATAGTCGAGGACCAAGTTTACAACCAATATGTGTTGATTTCGTAATTAGGTTGCTCTGTGTGTAATCCAATTGAGCCATTAGACCCCATCTGTCTGTGTAGATTTGGTATCCTCGTAGGTTGGCATCCCAGACTCTAAATTTCATAAAGTCTTCCAGTTCCGTCAACGAAACAATCCCATCACCGAATAGAGATAGCGACGGCAAGAGAGGGTTCACTAGAAGAATAGACTGAGTATCTTCACTTGCATGAGTTAGAGAAAGCAATGTATACATCATTGTGAACACTGTATTCATCTCCATACCGTAGTAGTTGAAACCTTGATGTACAGTATATGCTTTATCGAGCCGATTTGTTTCGTTGCCTCGGAATTACTTTGTATTTTATGCCAGCTGTATGGTAAAATATATCTTATTCATAATCTAGATGTAATTTGTTGGAGATATCATGAGACTTGTATTGTTGTCATTACTGATTTTATTTGCCTGTACAGAGAAGGTAGAAGAGGGGGCTGTTTTAACAGAAGAGTCATCGGAAAGTTTCACCGACGAAGACCGAGACCAAGACCGAGAAGACGGAGAAGATAGAGAAGACGGAGAAGATGGAGAAGATGAAGGTGATGGTCGGTGTGAAGAATATGCTCAACAAGTATTCAACGAGTGTATCGAATCTGGTGGCACTGCTGAGGATTGTGAAGAACGATCAAACGCCGCTTTTGAAGAGTGTATGAACTCTCAAGAGGATGGTACTGAAAGTGAACGGTGTACAGAATATGCTGAAATGGTCTACGAGGAATGTATAAATGGTGGTGGTACCGAGGAAGAATGCAGCGAGGAGGCCGGACAGGCTTACGAAGAGTGCCTTGAAGATATCAGAGAAGAAGATAATGATGAGAATACCGAAGATGCTCGAGAGGCCCGCTGCAGGAATTATGCAGAACAGGTGCAGTCTGATTGTATCGACAATGGTGGTACAACCAATGAGTGTCGCCAAGAGTATGCAGATGCCTATGATGAATGTATGAATGAGTAGACGTGTGTACTATGATTGTGAGTAGTCTGAGCACACATCTTTTTTAAGGGTACAATTATGCTTCTCTACACATTATTTTCTTTGATGGTCACCGCTGCTCCCCCACAATCCTTTGCCCATTTGAAAAAGGTGGATATCGGAGGAGAGGCGACTCTTTACGTTGACCCCTCAGTTAAATGTACACCGGTTGATACCAGCCAACAAGGAAATGATACAGGGTACGACGGTCCACCTGCATATGACGTATGTACGTTGGATTTAGGACAAGATAAAGTCAATGTAACGTATACCAGTGGTCCAAGTGCAGATCCATATTTTGAAGTGTACGTACTTCCAAAGAAGGGAGCGAAAAAGGAAGCACGTAAAATATTGGCTGTTGGGGCGACAACCTTGTATCTACCAAAAGGGAAGAATGCTTACGCAG
>CAJWHX010000114.1 GCA_913040875.1 uncultured Pseudomonadota bacterium
CGATGGCACAATGCTGACAACCAGCAATTGTGGCGGAGTGCTCCTCGATGAGGACTGGACTGTGACCTATGATGGACGCAGTGGAGACTGGCTGGTAGAAGGATCTCGTTCAGGAGAGCAGGACACTCGTGCAGTCTTGGATGACCGATACATCTCTGACAACGGTGCGTTCTCCTTCTTGATTGTCAACGGAGGACTTCCGCCCACCGATGGAGACCAGTTTGTCTTTTCAACACTGAGCAACGTCTTAGAACTGAGTTTAGTAACCAATACAGCCGGATCTACTGAAGCTCTTGAAGTCCCAGCAACCCCAGTCACCTTTGTCGACTTCCCCGATGAAGATGGCGGCTGGGAAAACGCCGTACCCAATCAATACGCATTAATCCCAGTCACCAACACCAATGTCGTATTGCGATTGAACTTGGAAACTTGGATTGTGGAGCACGTGTGGAACTGAGACTGTAGGTCTACTACATCAAAATCTACCACACACAAAAAGGAGACCATTTGGTCTCCTTTTGCCTGTTCAATATTCAATGTTCAAAGTCGAAGCGGATACTGAGACAATGAATCAAAGAGTGAAAGACCTCTTATGAATCCAGCACTCGACAGTTAATGATGTTGATAGGTCAATTGCAATTGGATGTCACAGAAGCATCGGTGTCATCACAATCACCTGCACAGGTTGTGACACCATCACCGTCGACGTCTAAGCCATCCAAACTGGCATCAAGATCGTTGCAATCTGTCCCGCCAAAGTTAGCCGACTCAGATCCATCACCATCTTGGTCAAAGTCCGAGAGGCCGTCGCAGTTCTCGTCAACACCGTTGTACCAAACTTCAGATGCACCGGGATAAATAGCGGCATTGTCATCAGCACAATCGCCTTGAGTCTCATCGTATCCGTCTCCATCACCATCTCCTGGAGCAGAGTCTTCATCAACAGAACCATCACAATCGTTGTCGATACCGTCCGAGTTGGCATCGGAAGCACCTGGATTGGTGGACAAAGAGGTGTCGTCGCAATCTCCATCACAAGTCGAATACCCGTCGTTGTCTGCATCAGCGGTCTCAAGAGTAGCGTCCGTATCGTCACAGTCACCGTCACAGGTGGAATACCCATCACCATCTGCGTCCAAGCCTTCCACCGTTGGATCTAGATCGTTGCAATCATTTCCAAAACACATGAGTGGGAAGGACCCATCGCCATCGTTGTCCGTCTGACCCACTGCCGCATTGAAATCATCACAGTCATTGTCACAGGTCGAGAACCCATCACCATCGTTGTCAAGCAAGTTGGCAATGGAGTTGAAATCATTACAGTCTCCATCACAGGTCGTAAAGGTATCCTGATCAAAATCACTGAGGTTTAAGACGGCATCGTTGTCATCACAATCTCCATCACACGTACTCGCGCCATCCCCATCTGCATCATCTTGATTGAGTGTCGCATCGGTATCGTCGCAGTCACCGTCACAAGTACTGAGACCGTCACCATCAGTGTCCAGCGGCGTAAACGTGGCATCGTTGTCATCACAGTCGTCCAAACAGGCCAAGAATCCATCACCGTCGACATCTGTTGAGGCTACGGAAGCATCGTTGTCATTACAGTCATATTGGAACAGCGCTGGGTCACCACAGGTCGTAAAGCCATCTCCGTCGTTGTCAGCCGGTGTTTTCACAGCATCATCGTCATCACAGTCGTTGTCACAGGTAGAATACCCATCACCATCCAGATCTGCAGCGTTCAAACTGGCTGAGAAATCATTGCAGTCACCCGTACAGGTGGAATACCCGTCGCCATCCAAATCATCTAGGTTTTGGGAGGCGTCGAGGTCGTTGCAATCTCCCCAGCAAGAAAAGGCACCATCACCGGCTAAGTCAATGGCTCCGGTGGCTGGATCAAAGTCATTGCAGTCACCAGCACAGGTTGTCACACCATCACCATCCGCATCGCTCAAGTTTCGAGCGGACAACGTATCGTCACAGTCTCCAGCGCAGCTAGTAAACCCATCGCTGTCGGCATCAGAGATGTTCAGTACTGCATTGTCATCATCACAATCACCACCACAGAAGGAAGCTCCGTCTCCATCGTTGTCAAATGGAGAGTTCAGTGCATTGGAGTCGTCGCAGTCCGTCCCGACATCATACGGAGATGTCGCATTGGAATCGCCATACCCGTCACCATCGGCATCCAAGAGACAAAGCGTACTCGATTCTGCAACCGACCCTGGATAGACATTGGCATCAGAATCGTTACAATCGACCCCTGGTACAACAATTGAGTTGGCAGGCGCTGCGTCAGCATACCCGTCCTCATCATTGTCAGCCATACATAGGGTTGTCGATTCCAGTTCAGCCGCGCCGGGGAAGGCAAAGGCGTTCTCATCGTCACAGTCACCATCATCCACAGATAGCCCATCACCATCATGATCAAAGCTACTGCATAGCCCGTTGGACTCACCCGGCGTCGCTTGATCTGGTGCGCACCAATAATCTGCAGTATCATTGCTCACAGAGTCGTGGAACAACACATCAAGCTGCATAGAACGACCCGAAACATCAGGCATCGTAGCACCATCGTCCCACATCACCTGATCGAGCACCACCCCATCGAACGACAGCGTTAACGTATCATCTTCGTTGTTGAGAACAATGCCGTCATACTCATAGTCTACAGGGACGTTACCGTTGCTTGACGCATTGCGGTTGTTTCCAAGTACTGCGTAGCCTTCTGCTGGAACAACCACTGGAGTTGCACTGACAATCCTGTGAGTCTCGATGCCGTCGACATCTGAAATGACCAATCCGTTGAGCATTACATCTTCGGTCCCTGGATTGTAGACCTCGAACCATTCTCCTCTGGTATCTGCTACAGCCGTTGGGTTGTTGTATACCTCTGAAAATACGAGTGCACCTTCTACATAAAGCGAATCATCTTCATCGATAATCCCATCACAGTCATCATCTTTTCCATTTTCCGTCACTTCTGCGCCATCAGGGTTTACACCGGCATCATTGTCATCACAGTCTACAACGACATCTCCTGTCGCGTTACACGTGCCAAACCCGTCGCCGTCCGCATCAAAACCTTCATCAATCTGACCGTCGCCGTTGTTGTCAATACCGTCACAATCTTCAGCATCAATACAGTCTGCTAAACCGTCGCCGTCAACATCTTCAAAGCCTTCGTCGACTTGTCCGTCACCATCATTGTCGGCTCCATCGCACTCTTCAACATCAACGCAGTCCGCCAACTCATCACCGTCCAGATTTGAAAATCCTTCATCTGTGACATTGTTACAGTTGTTGTCAACACCATCGCAGTCTTCGACTGCCCCTGGGAACACCAATTCATCTTCATCGTTGCAATCACCGTCACCGACAGTCCAACCATCGCCATCTTGGTCCACTGTTAATGCCGTATCTTCGCCCCCAGAATCACCTGTGTTGGTGTCAATGATTGCCCCCTTGTCTGTACAAGCCAAGGTCAACACTAGCAACAAGGAAGTAATTGAGGATGTGCGCATGCTATCTCCATAGTATAAAATCGAACACTCTTTATTATATAATTAATACCACACAGACGGTGAAAACACCACATAAAACAGCACTTGGATTCATATACAGAGATTCTGAAAAAAATACCCCTTCTGATTTGACACAATTTATTGAATTTGTTACCTGTTAGTCACTTGGCATTGTGCGGGAGTAGCTCAGTTGGTAGAGCATGAGCTTGCCATGCTCAGGGTCGCGAGTTCGAGTCTCGTTTCCCGCTTCGAAAAGCAAGTCAAGTTTACTACCCAGTAAAAATGGCAACAGAAAGGTCACTTCGGTGGCCTTTCAACGTTTTTTTCTTTGCTTTTCCTTGCCGATCACTGCGTCCATTGCCCCTACCCTTCTAATTCAACAGATGTATATGTGAACATCACGGAAACAGGTCTGCAGGGTGTTGATTTTTCATAGAAAAGCCCATAGACAACTTCCAACACCAACCAACATTCAGGAGATACGATGAAACTCGGATCACTCAATCATGAACGCGACGGTAAACTGATCGTCATCAGCAAAGACAACTCTCGCTACGTTGAAGCCACTGAAGTCGCTCCAACCATGCAAGCAGCTCTAGAGAACTGGACCAGTGTGGAACCACAATTGGAAGCGATCTACAACAGTCTGAACAACGGAACAGAAGGTACTCCTTTGGATACAACGGCGCTGCATTCGCCCCTTCCGAGAGCCTATGAGTGGATCGACGGTTCCGCATACATCAATCACATCGTGCTGGTTCGCAAAGCAAGAAACGCTGAGCCGCCTGAAACGTTGAAGACTGATCCCCTCGTATACCAAGGCGGTTCAAGTGTATTCCTACGCCCAACCCAAGACATCCCCCTCAAAAACTTCGACTGGGGTTGTGATTTTGAATCAGAGATCTGTGTGGTACTCGATGATATCCCAATGGGAACCAGTGGTGCAGATGTAGATAAGTACATCCGTTTGGTGATGCTCTGCAACGACGTCACCCTTCGCAGCCTGATTCCACCAGAACTCAAGAAAGGTTTCGGATTCTTCAACTCCAAACCAGCCACTGCATTCTCTCCGATTGCCGTTACCCCAGACGAATTGGGTGACCACTGGAAAGAAGGACGATTGCATCTCAACATGAAGACCATCTTTAATGGCGACGTATTTGGAGATGTAGAGTCTGGTCCAGAAATGCACTTCTCTTTCCGCGACATCATCACCCACATCTGTAAAACACGTTCGTTCTGTGCTGGTACCATCGTTGGTTCAGGTACCGTCTCCAATGTCGACACCTCACGCGGCTCTTCTTGCCTCAGCGAACGACGCATGCTCGAAATCATCGCCACTGGTTCTGCTAGTACCTCCTACTTGAAAGACGGCGACCACGTTCAAATCGAGATGTTCACCCCAGACGGGCAGAGCGTCTTCGGTCAAATCAACCAAACCGTCAAAGAAATCTAAAGGACGCAGCATGAAACTCTACACCTATTGGCGCAGTTCTTGTTCTTGGCGGGTCCGCATCGCTTTGAATCTCAAAGGATTGGACTACGAACTGCATCCTGTCCATTTGGTGAAAGACGGCGGGGAGCAACACAGCGAGTGGTATCGAGAGATCAATCCACAAGCCCAGCTCCCCACCTTAGAGTTGGCAGATGGAACTCACATTACACAATCGATGGCCATCATGATGTACCTAGAACGGATGCATCCAGCAGTGTCTCTCCTTCCAACAGAGCCCCTGCTCTACGCCAAAATCATCCAGCTCTCAGAGATCATCAACGCCGGTATCCAGCCCCTGCAAAACCTCTCTGTCCTGCAGTTCCTCAACACGCAAGACCCTTCCAAGGAACTCAGCATGTCCTGGGCACGGGGTGTCATCCAACGTGGTCTCGAAGACCTAGAGTCCTTGGTCGCTGAGTCGAATACACAATTCCTGCTCACCGACACCCCAACGCTTGCCGAATGCTGTCTCATCCCGCAATTGTACAACGCCAGACGCTTTGGCTGTGATCTCAGCAAAGTCCCTAGACTACTGGATGTTGAACAAACGTGTGAAGAGTTGGAAGCGTTTCAACTAGCTCACCCCAGTGTTCAGCCAGATGCTCAGTGAGTGTAGCCGATTCAGATTTATGATGATTGCTCAGTGGGCAAACAGCTGGCATTGATTCTGAATCACAGCATTTATCTCGTCCAAAACCACTGAAGTCAATCCTTGTTCGCTCATTTCTCTAAGTAAGATTTGAGCCTCCTGCGACACAACACTCACCAACTTTGCACTTTGACGCTTCACAAGTTTTGATGAGATACCAATCGCATAGGCCATATCATCAAAATGCCTTTTCGCTACCGCTTTAAACTTATACTTGGATCCGATTTTCATCGCCATTTTTTCAGTGTAAAAATTGCCATACACCAGTGTAGACAACAGATCGTATCCAGGTGCAAGTTCAATTTGTGCACCCTTGTACAAAATAGAAAAATTCTTACCGTGGGCATCTCCATTGCCAATCAAAAAGTTAAACAACACCAGATTGAGTAAGTGAATCGTTTCCGACCCCTTCATTCTTCCTTGCCTTTGAAATGTCTGAACAACCTCAAACATCATCGGAATGGATGGTCCCCCTTCATTTTGATATTTCTGATGGGGTGGAATATTCAACAGTTGACAGAAATCCTCTTGATGCAATCGAAGGATTTCGTTATCCACATATTCTCGGTCGTACCGTTCGACAGCGTAAAACTGATGTCCCTGTAATGTGATAATCTCCACCGGTGGCACTCGTATCCCTACTCGACCTGCCAATAGCATGCAAAAATACTCATTCAGAACAGAATCAGCAAAGCCATGAATATTCGGTTTAATCATGTGCGTAGAGGGATGACCATGCAAAGGTAAACACCATTGTCCCTCTCTCTTTGAAAGCACGAGTTTATCTTGCGCACCTGCTCCAGAGATTCGAAACCCTTCAATCCCAATACCCAAAGGTCGTTGGGGTAAGTTCTGTAGAATTGAAAACAACTCAGCATCAGAAAGGGTACGTAAACTCGGATCTTCATCTGAGTCGCTGTGCCTTGGAAGAACCTGAATCGCACCTGCACAATCTCCACCCAAATGCTGTAACAGTCCAAAAGTATTGCGCGGAGAAACTTTTAACAGACGTGCCAGATTGGAGCGAACTGGCTCATCTGGAAGGAGTCCGGAGAAGAATGGTTCGCATTGCTCATGAGAAAAAACCTCTTTCTGTATGGGCAGCTGATGAGCAAGACCAGCAGTAGGCTGATCAATATAGACAAAGGACAGCTCACCATTTTTTGTAGACAGCAAGCCGATATGGATTCCATTCATGTACACCAATAAGGTTGTCATGACGATGTATCCCACGTATACACCACCTGCACTCCAAGCCCTAAAGCGTGCAATACTTGTAATACTTTGCCAATTTGAGCCGTCGCTTTACCCTGTTCCAGTTCGACGACAAACCTGCGTCCAACATTGGCGAGCATTGCCAACTCTTCCTGAGATAGCCCCTGTTTCTTCCGAGAAGACTGAATTTGTTGACCAATATCGATGGTGGATTGAATCATCTGTTGCATAAAATGTTCCTGTTCGGGAACAGTATAGCATATTTAATTGACATTTGGAGGTTTTGATACCGTTCGGGAACAAATGGTCTGGATTTGACTGTGACCTCATCAAAAACGGTGAAAGAAGATCTTCACCCTTACTGGCGAACTGGTTTTTGTTTGTTCGTTATTCGAACCTTTTACGACTCATCACCGCCATTGTCTGTCATGGTTGCTTGTGTTGCACCCTCCCAGTTTCAAAGATGTGAATGGCGACAGATTCAAAGGGGGTCGATTGAGTTGGCTGGATGCACTCCGAAGACACATCTTCTGTGAGCGTCGTCCGTAAGGGCGAAATGGGAGGCATTTTCGGTGCATTACACACAATCGCCCTCCGGTTTATGTCTGCTCGGTTCTGGAACACGGGGGTGTTCCCGTCCCGTTCCGACTCAAATCCATAGGGATTTTCTTAGGGAATGGGGATAAGGAGTTGAATATCTAAGGGGTAAGAGCAAGACGGAAGCCGACGGAGGCGTGGCGGGACGTGGGCGTGAGGACATCACGCATGGCAGAACGCAGGTAGTGCGGGTGGTAAAACCAGGAGCCACCTCGCCTAACTCGGTTGGAAGCACTGGCGATTCCCGTCGGGTTTGTGACGGAACCCGATGAGTATGTCCCGTACCAATCTTGGGTCCATTCCCAAAGATTTCCTGACATATCGTAGAGACCATAGTCATTGGGCAAAAGTTGAGCAAGCTCTTTGGAGCCAAAAGGATAAGGATTGTTGATGTTTGCATAATAATAACCGTACAACCGTAGATCGAATCCATCTGTGAGTGCCGAGGTTGTACTAGAATACCCACTCGGTAAGTTCCCTCCCCCGTTTGGTGTCCAGAATGCGGCCGTCGTTCCAGCACGTGCGGCGTATTCCCACTCGGCCTCTGTCAACATTCGGTATCCGTCGCACTGATAGGGGTTCACAGAAACACTACAGGTGACATCGGTTTCCGAACCTGAACAGGCATAACATTCTTGGAGATTGCTCCCGTTTACCGTGTTGTGTCTCTGGGTGACGGTGTTGGCAAAGTCGGCTGCCATGTGCCAGTTCACGTAATACGCTGGATAATCGTTGCCAATTCCAAATGAGCCGTTGAAGTTTGATGTATTTAGCCCGTCGTGAGAATTGTAGCTCATCAGTGCAGCAAACATCCCCTGTGTGACTTCAGTGGTCATCACATAATAGTCGTTGGTCAGGGTTACTTGATGTTGTGTCTCGTTATCTCCCCTTCCGGCTTCCGATGTTGGACTACCCATATCAAAAGTTCCTGGTTCCACCCAGATCATATCCAAAGACAGATCAGGAATTGTGTAAATATCACCCGTCTTCTTCCCTTCAGAACTTTGTCCGGAAACCAAAACCCAGGATTGGCTAGGTTCATCAAAGGTGTACCACTGTTTGTCGCTCTGCTTCCAGGCAAGGAAGTTGCTGTTTGGACCCGCTTTCATATACCACCAGGTATTTTCCCCATGGGAGTATATCCAAGGAAAGGCTCCGTGCCACATCCATTGAGATGTCGCGCTAGCCTGAACGAAATTCGCAATCAGATTCTTCTTTGTGTAAGCCTGAGCATGCAATGTTAGTGGATTGTTGCCCCCTGAGGCACCCCCACTCCACCCGGCAAACACATATCCGCTCGCAGGGGTGGCAGTCAGCCCGACATATGATCCATCCGGATAAATGCCCTCCCCTGTAACGGTACCAGAACCCACAACAGTAATCGTGACTTCGAATTTCCCGGGGACAAGTTGAGCATCAAGCAGCTCACTCGTTACCCGGGCCTGTGTAAACTGGGGAAATAATCCAGCCATTGTGGGGTCAGTCACGACATCGGTGGTAAAATCATTCCCCTTGCTCGCGGGCAAAAGGGTAGCAAGATCAAG
>CAJWHX010000115.1 GCA_913040875.1 uncultured Pseudomonadota bacterium
TTTCTGTAAAAGGTGGATGCGGGTTGCCTTCTTGCCATGTATTCCACGCATCGAGACTCGAATTAAATGATTTAAGGATATGTTCATTGATCCCTGGTTCTTTGTTTATATCAAGTGGACCTTCAAATACTTTGAGGCAGTCTTCAACGAACTGACGTTCGATACCACTGAGTACGGAAGGGGGTAATATACCATCTCCATTTGTAGTACCGACGTGCATAATCGCTGCACGTTCTTGTACATCTTTCAGGTGTATGATTGCGAGGTCTTCTTTATGCAAGTTTTTGAGGACGACTTGCGCAGTTCCTTTTAATTGGACACCGGCGGGTGTATCCTCTCGAAACGTATTGATCTCAATGGAATCTTGGCCTTCTATACACCCTTGTAAATCATTCACCCGCTCAATCATCCATTCTATAGCTTGATGTATCTCGGAGGGCATGATCCGTTGATTGTTGTCATTGTCTAAGTAGTGTAAAAATATTCGATCGCTTGATAGTCCATCAATGGGTGCACTATTCGCTGACCAATGAACAGGATTGAGGGAGAGGACCTGTCGCATTTTTGTCGGTGAGTCGATGATGAGTTGAGGTCGGCCATTTAAAAGCCGCAGTCGAATATCAGATGGGAGTGGGTCAGAGTTCATAACGCCTATTTTCTCACAATGTATCCAAGACTTCGTAGACTGGAAAGTTCAATCAATACATTAATACGGTACGCACAATGATCACACCTGCTTTCATACTGTTTCTTAGATTGCCTGAGATCTTAGACGTTCCCGTTTGACGTTTTCTATAAGGCAGTTCTATCTCGCGAATGCTCAACCCGTTGCTAGCAGCTTTAAGTTGCATTTCAATGTTCCAACCGAAGTTCTCATCTTCCATTTGTAGTTCTAGTATTTTGTTGATGTTGAATGCTCGAAATGGCCCCATGTCTCTGTATTGATGACCGGTTTTGAGACGAATCAAAGCCACGGCGAGTTTGTTTCCAAAACGCTGATGAGGCTCAAGATTGACTTGGTCTTCCATTCTGGTCCGAGACGAAAGACACAAATCGACAGAGTCTTGTAATAGAGGTTCTATTAAAATTGGAATATCAGAAGGATTGTCGCTGAGGTCGGCATCCAATACAATGGCAAGTTCCTTTCCTGCGCGTTTCCCTTCCAGGATCCCCGTCATAATGGCAGTTCCATAGCCCAATCTATTTTCTTTGATAACGGTTGCCCCAGCACTCTGAGCATATTCAAAACTCTTATCTGTACTAGCGTTATCAATCACAAAGACATCCCCATAAAATGAAGCCTGCTCTACGACATCGATAATGCCATCCTCTTCATTGTGACAGGGTACAAGAATCGCTAGGGAAGGATATTTCATTGCGTCTCCGATGGATACATCCATTCTATGTATATCTTGTCGGGCTTATTTTCCCATATCTTTTGCATACAATCACATGGGAAGGGAAATGTCGCGATAATTTTGTGTGTGAATTGAATTGATTTCGGTACACTGTATACATGCCTTCCCTATTGATCCCAGCTCTTACCGCTTTGTCTGGCGGGCTTCTGTTTAGAGACTATAAGCGACGCAGGCTTCAATCCCCAGAAGATCGGTACATGGCTCTGTATGGTCATGAA
This sequence comes from uncultured Pseudomonadota bacterium, assembly GCA_913040875.1. Next base: position 1,637 of record CAJWHX010000115.1, read on the forward strand.
GATTGGGCGAGTAACAACATGGATATGCGTGTACACTTTGATCCTGCGTTGGATGAAGAAGTGAAAGCCTCGTGGATTCGTCGATTGAAAACTCGTTTGCCATTAGAAGAGTCTATGTTGTCTGAAGTTGCAGAAATTGTAGGTGAGGAACTGATATTTCACAAGGTTCCGACCAGCGTTGAAGATTTGTTGAAACCTCGGCAGGGGATCTGGTTTGATATGTCTACACCGGGGCTCATTCATATCATTTGGAATCATCTTCAGGTTGATGGCGTGGGATTGTGGCGTGAACTTCGTGAAGTGTATGATGAAAATCCTCCGCTGATTCCTTATCGGAGCATATCTCCACCACTACCGATCGTTCCTGAGATTATGGGTATACCCGAAATGACTAAGAGCGTCACTATTCGAGGTTCACTCCATAAAGAGATGGATATCGATACCGGCGTCGAGCAGCACTTTACCATGTGGGACGGTGCAAAAATTCGCACATTTAAAAATCAGTGCAGCGCGGCATTTGGTCAGACAGTGCCATTCAACCTGGTCACGGCTGCCCTTGTGGCCGATCGAATCTTTACTCGTCATCCAACCGTCAAGAAATTGAACCTTGGTCTTACGGTCTACTTTCCATTTTTGGAATCTCGCAACAAATATGGTGTTCAAATACGTACGGTTAAAAGGGATACACTTCAAGGGTTGGTGAAACAACTCATAAAAAGGCAAGCCAGTCCGGTGGCGACCTGGGGTGCCGCAGCAGTTCAAGGATATGCCCTCAATCGCGTCCCAAACAAATGGTTTATGAACTTAATGCAGTACTTCCGTAAACAGATCGATGTATTGATTGCCAATGTCCCAGTGGGACAAGTTCCGGTGACTGTAGGCGAAAAATTAGTGCAGGTGTCTTGCCATACTCGAGAGTTGTCCTTGCCTTATTACGTTTTGCTGATGGGTACGCGTGGAGAGGTGCATACTTCGATGACGACACGGTATAAGCAAGATGACCATACACGGATGATGGAACTGCCAGAATTAGTGTGAGGGGGAGATACATGTTGATCTACTCTGTGTAGGGATGCACTCTACATGTAGAAGGCTTGACGTCATTGTAGAAGAATATACATTTCTGTATGAGCATTGTATGGAATGAATTATTGCAGCCTGTGATGGGTGGATTGTCTTGGGTGGGTCAGCAAATATTGTTTCAAGTACCCATCGAGCAGAATTTATTTTGGATGGTGACAGCGATGACGGCAATCATCATGGTTCTAGAGCAGTACTTTCCTTGGCGTAAAAATCAGCGGTTCTTCAGAAAAGATTGGGGAGTTGATCTCTTTTATCTGTACGCAAACATCTTCATTTTTGCTGTCATTATTAAGCCTGTATACGATGCCCTCTCTTATTTACTGCCCAATAATTTGCATGCCCCAATACTGAGTGAGTTGAGTTGGGGATGGCAACTGGTTGTATTCTTCATCGTACAAGACTTTTTACAATGGGGAATGCATAGATTGCTTCACAGAAACAATTGGTTGTGGAAGTTCCATCAGATTCATCACTCCGTGAAAGAAATGGGGGTGGCGTCGCATTTTCGATATCATTGGATGGAGAATATAGTCTATAAACCCACAAAGTTAGCGACGCTTGCCTTGTTTGCAGGGGTGGAGCCTCAAATGGCAGTTCTGGTGCACATGGGGTCTTTGTTGATCGGGCATCTCAATCACGCCAACTTGAACCTAGACTGGGGACCGTTGCGGTATATTTTTAACTCACCGACAATGCATCTATTGCATCATAGTCAAGCTCATCTCACACAAGGTGGGGTGAACTTTGGAATATCGCTAAGTTGCTGGGATTATATGTTTGGAACAGTGGTACAGCCAACTCAAGATGGTGATCTTATTTTGGGGTTTGAAGGAGATGATATGGTTCCATCGAGTGTACTGAAACAGTTTCGGTACCCCTTGCGTTGATGACGTGAAATATTTTCTGTGTCAATCGTCCTGAACGAAATAGACTATTGGTATATCAAGAGGCTGGTCTGATGAACTAAACGCTGAGGTGTGCTTTGGGAATGACGAATGTTGCTTTATGGATGTGGCTAGGCTGCAGTGGCAAGAAGGTTCAGATGGAAACATTTGAGGCGACTTGGACTGTTGTGAACGAGACGTTTCCATACGAAGATTTTAACGGTACCAATTGGAATGAAGTTCATGACGCGTATTTGCCTCTTGCGAAGAAGGCAAAGACAGCCGACGACTTACGACCCGTTTTGCAGGATATGCTCTCAGAATTGAATGTTTCACACATGGCAGTCATTCCTGAAGCAGACTTTTCTGTGATGGATAAGAATGCCTCCAATGACAGTAGCAATTCAGCGGAGTCCAAAGATGATGGAAATGACGAATCTGAGACAGAGGTGGTCGATCAAGGATGGGTTGGTTTGTCAGCCCGTTGGATAGAAGAACAGCTTGTTGTGACGTCTGTTGATGGACGTGAAGATGTGCAAATGGGCTGGGTGATCGATAGCATCAATGATATTTCAGTCGCGTCTAGGGCAGAGCGATTCTCTGATCCACGAAGGCAGTCCTTTTATATGGGACGATTTGCGGAAGGGCGTTTCTATGGAGATATCAACGACACCGTGGAAGTCACCTTCAAGGATGCCGAGGGAGAAGTGCAAGAACGAACCCTAACGTATGAAAAGGGACACGTCATGACTACGGGGACATCGTTCAACCTCCCTTCGACAGGGGTGTCATTCGTTCATCAGCAGATTGAACCGGGTATTGATACGATTGCCTTTACCAGTTTCATGATGCCCATTCGAGATCCGATGACAGAGGCTTTTGAACAAATTGCAGAGTTGAAACCTCAAGGCTTGATTGTCGATTTGAGAGGGAATCCAGGAGGGTTGATTGTCTTAGGCCAGAAACTCTCTGGGTATTTGATCTCAGAGAAAGGGCTTGATTTGGGAGAGCAGATCACCCGAGATGGAAATTTGTTTTTGGACATTCATCCACGTCCGGCATCGCTTCGGTATGCGGGCCCGGTGGCATTTATAGTTGATGAAACCAGTGCATCTACATCAGAGGTATTGGCGGGTGGTCTTCAAGAGTTGGGTCGTATAGAGGTTTTTGGACAACAGACAGCAGGAAAAGCCCTGCCATCCGGTGTTCGAGAGTTGCCGAATGGAGACCGATTGCAATATGTTCTATCTGATTTAAAAACACCATCTGGTGGTCGATACGAGGGAGAAGGTGTGATACCAGATCATCCGGTTAATCGTATGCGTTCAGATTATGTGCAAGGTATCGACCCTGAAATGGCGGCGGCGATTAAATGGATTAAAGAGCAGTATCCCACCAAAGAAATAGGAGAAACAGAATGATTGGTTTGATGATGATGGTACAGTTTGGATGTGCCAAACATAGTGTGAAAGCAAAGGAAATCCCTACTGCAGAGAGTATTTTTGCTGCCTATCAAGCAGCGAGTGTTTCTGAAGAGGAGAGGGATGTGGAGCTTCTCAATCTACACACGGTGGGTACCGTTGAGATGGCATTGATGCCGGAGCCATTTCTTGTAGACTCATGGATTATTCATGACAAAGGTTCACAAACCATTTTGACCATCCCAGGAATTGGAGAAGTGTCGGAGGTGTATAACCTCGAATATGCATGGGCAGTAGATCCCACCTCAGGTGACCGTTTGAAAGAAGGTGCAGAGTTAGAGTATTCGCAAAAGGAGTTTGAGCGAACTTTTGTGAAAGATTATTCCCAATTGTATTCAGAGGCAACGGTTCTTGGTGCGGATGTCTTTGAAGAGCAAGACGTCTGGAAGATCTCGGCTAAGGATGCCTTTAATGGTTCTAAAGCGACGTTGTATTTTACCCAAGAGGGGTCGTTGCTGGTTGGTGAGCATCGAATGGTAGAACAGGGCAAAGGATCTATGAAAATGAAGATGTCTTATGGGGAGTATCAATGGGTCAATGGATTTTACATGCCCAAGCAAATGACCATTAAAACGATGGGGATTAAGCAAGAGCTTACCCTGACGGAAGTGACTGTTAACAATGAGGAGACCCCTGACATTGTCATTCCGGAATCGATTCAGGCATTCATTGACGAGTCAAAGCAACCAGAAGAGCAACCAGAAGAGTCAGGAACACCAGCAGAATAAGCGATTGTCTATCGTTTCCAGATAGAGAGTTTTTTCTGCTGAGCCAGCTCTTCACGGGTGTGTTGTAGATCGTTTTCTAGTCTCGCCCGCAGTTGATCCATAGCGTGGAGTTCCGCCGATTTTTTGGCATTGTCTGCCTCAGTTTGACGGAGGGATTCTTCAAGGGCATGGATGCGCTCTTGTTGCTGGTGCATTAAATCCGACCAATTGTGAGCGATATCGTTTTTAAATGCAGAGATTTGTTCCAAACTTTTTGATACCTGGAGAAGACTGGCAGAGCTGGTTTGCACTTGCTGATTGGCTTCTTTGAGCAGCGCTGTTTGAGTGATGTGTGTTTGAGTGAGTGCCGCAACTTGTGATTCGAGCTCTGTCACCATAGCTTGAGCGTCGAATTCGTGCTGGACGGGCATTAGTGCCTCGAGCACCCAATGTTTCTTCGTGTCTTGTACGGTTGGGTTGTCTAGCCATTGCACAAAGTTTGAAACAATCTGATTCGGGTGGTGAGTTTCCTGAAATCGTTTGAGTGCACTCTTGGGAACCGTTTGGTTCAGCGCTGTTGAAATATTGGTGTGATCACTAAAATCAATGTGTTTACAGAGTTTAGGATGGTTACGACTCAAGATGTTGTCGTTGGCAGAGAGGATAGGGATACCGCACCCTAAATACTCCATGTGTCTGAATGCACATGCCAATCGCCGCTCTGGAGTGTTTGGGTTCATATCCACCCCCATCGTAGCCTGACTTAGGATTACTCGGTATGCAGTTCGATTGGTCCAAGTCTGGATAGTGAGTCTTGGATGGCTGATGGGGACAGCCTGATCTGGAGGTGCAAACCAGACCACGGTACCGTCTTGTCGAGCCTCTAGTACTTGTAGTAGGCTATCAAGATTCTTCCACGGATGTTGCCACGGCCAGACACGTCCTCCACCAACCAGTGTGAGATCTTTTGGGCGTGTATTTGGCAACACTTCAAGTCCGAGAGGGGTGACCAGAGTCCGTTTGTCAATGTCGTCAACGCCCATGACGCGCAGAAGAGCTTGCCAATGGTCTCGCTGATCTTCATGCGCGATCAGATACGCATCGGAACGAGCGATTGCTTGCAGTATGTGATGGCTGACTTGACCATCGTCACTCTCAAATAAATTTTCCAGCAAGCGCGGGGCGTATAAATCGACGACAATAGGGATGTTCGGAAGTGACTCTCTGGATGGCAATAGGGCGACATCATCCATTTGAGCACAGAATATGATGTCTGGCGATGTGTGGTGGATGTGTCTGTGGATGTGCGTTTTCCAGTTTCCTTCCACTTCTTGTTTGCAGAGAAAAGAGACCGCCAATGTTGGTAAACGTGTCTGGAGTCCCGAACACAGATGCTGCAGCCGTATGGATGCGCCACTTTGACTCTGATGTGGATGGGCGATCGGACTGTGATGAAGAATGGTTATGTGCATATGTAATAGTGTAACCAACTCGGAAACGGAAACTCAATAATCAGATGAATCCACAAGCGTCAATCCCCCAAATATTTGAGGTGATGCACTGAGCAATCGACTGAGAGCGGTCTTGTAGATTGGAAGCAAATGCTTCGTTTGGGTTATAATTGGTGTACTGTACGGAAGGAGGAACCATGATATTATCGCTTTGTCTATCGGTCGCTATAGCTGCGAATCCTTTTCGAGTGGAAGTGCAACCACTCTCGATGACTGAAAATGAAGTGCAAGATGTGCTGATCATTTTTGTCGTACCGGAGGGATACCACCTATATCAGGACATGATGTCTGTAGTGCCTAAAATAACAGAAGGGATTGTGTTTTCATCACCGATCTTTCCAATGGGGCAATTGAAAACAGATCCTGCAAATCCAGACCAACTGCGGGAAGTCTTTGATACGACTATCCAAGTCAAAGTGCCGGTGACTTCAAAGAAGTCTGGTGTCTATACGACAGAACTGACCGTGCAGTATCAAGGATGCAAAGAGACGCTCTGCTACATGCCCAAATCAGAGGTGGTTCCAGTGACGATTTCGGTGGAAGAAAATGCGGAACCAAAGTAGAAATGGTCAGATTTGGTCCATCCTGCAATGTCCATGAGGAGTCTGAATTTTTTGTGGTATAATCGTCGACACTCATTACATTTAACTGTGTGGTGTTTTTTTGATTGACCACTTTTGAGGTTCAACATGGAAAGTTTTTTTAATAGTGTAAACAATGTTTCTCAAGCCCAATTGTCCACCACTGTTTTGAGGTGGTATACCTCTTTAAAAGATACGAAAGATGGCAAGGTTTTACGCCGTTTAATGTCACTGGTTCTGTATCAGGGTCACTCTTCTGAAGGGAAAATCTCGAAGGAAGAATCATTGAGTTATTTCAATGGTCGTTTTGAAGAATTATGCTCGATGGATCCGCTTCTGGGTAAGTATTTGACTGCATGGGTCTCGCAAGATGAGGCTGCGTTGAAAAATCTGCGACAACGATTGCTCGTCTTTTCGATAGAATCTCAGCAGTTTCGGGCTCAAAGATACATTCACACTGCTGCGATAGACTTGCGAGATTGGAAAACGGCAACGCTGTTGCACTCTAAGTTTGCACAGACCATTAAAGATCTTCAATGGTGGTGGAACAAACCTCCAAGGCCAGGAAGTGAAAGAACGCTGCGTTCTTTACGTACCAAGCTGGAAAGGTCGTTTTTGCAATGTACTCCGGAAGAAGAACTGGATGCATTATTTACAGTACTTCAGAAGCCTTATGTCTTGAAAAATAAAACAGAGTTCAATTATGTTTTGCGCTACTTCTTAGGTGATTTTCGAATGGAGAGCTATGGCAGAATGATTCGTAATATTCACGGGTATCGTGCGTCCATGTATCAGATGGCAGGACCCGTACCTTTTCACAATATCTCAGATCGTCGAGGTGCGTTGTTTGCTTCTTTGACGCCTGATGCAGTTGAAAAGTGGATAGGTTCGTTACCAGATATGCCTCCAACATCGGCTGCATTAGCGTGTCGTGCGTTGGCACATGTTTCATTGAGCGACGAACATGTCGAGGCGATAAAACGGTTTGCCATTGAGAAGCAACATGCAGATGCAGCAGTGTTGGTCTTGTTTTATCAAGGTTTCAGTAGACAACTCTCAGCGGGTCAAAACGTATATACCTTTGATGTGAAAG
>CAJWHX010000116.1 GCA_913040875.1 uncultured Pseudomonadota bacterium
AGATGGCGTTATCGACACTATAACAGTAACACCAAAAATAAAAATAGGAGCAAACTATTCAAATCCCCCTATTGTTCTAGATGATTTAAAATCTTCTGATGGATCGTTTTTAAGGTGTCCAAAAAATGCAATATTTGAAATTAAATATTTTAATTCTGACACTCGAGGAACCGCAGTATGATACGTAGATATTTCGCGACAAAAGACAACACCATTACAAATGCTTTTGAAGAAAATTTAGTAACCCGAGGAACCGGTTCAAACATGGGAGCTTCCGACATTTTGGAGGTTTTTTCAATATACGGTCAAGACTCTGGTTCTTCCGGATTGTCTTCTGAAAAGGCGCGAACATTAATTGAGTTCGACGTCCCAGATATCAAAGCAGACAGGCTAGCTGGTCTATTACCAGCATCAGGATCTGTCACTTGGCAACTTAAAATGTTTAACGCGCCACATTCTCAAACTGTCCCATCTAGCTTTACTCTTCAAGTAAAAGGAGTCTCTGGTTCTTGGGAAGAAACTTCTGCCAGTTTGAATGGACTTGCTTACGTTCCAAAAGGATTTACACAGAGGGATATAGTCCGTTGGCTTTTGAGTGCGTATGTACACTTCTACGCCAATCCACGAAAAGTGGGAGAGCTTGTGTCTACGATTCGAGAATGGTCCGATATGAAGCGTCTCGGTAAAGGTATACAGCAAATATCCAGTCATTTTGTGGTGCTCTGATGCAAAGGCTGCTCTCTTTTCTTGTCGGGTCTACTTTGATGATATCGGGTGCTGTAACCTTGCAGTCTCGTGTGCTAGATCTATTTTCTCTCAATCGTACGTTGTCACTGAACGTCTATTTTCCCAGCGACGCGTGTGTAAATGCCCTCGATTATACCGACAAACTGAATACGGATGCCCATCATTTTCTATTGGTCAGCAATTGCTTTCATTCGAAGCCTTTTGATAAAGCAAATGTCATGTGGCGATTTGATCATATTATACCGTCGTTGGTATATGATGGAACGAGTGGAGATCAGGGACAGTTTTTCAAAGATTGGTTGCAAAAACCGACTGGACGTGTCGAGAATATTCCCGATAGTCAATTTGAAACGCTGCACCTGTTTCAGCAATCCAATGATAGACAACAAATAGAAGCGTTGCACTTTTTGTGTGCACATACAGACCTATTGGCTCAGCATCCCAAAGATGAGCCGGAGTCTGTTGCAATCCACAATTACTATGCATTGGCCGAATCTTGTCTGAGAAATACTTCTCATCCTCATCAGCAAATGTTGCCAGCTGAATTCATCGAAGGGAGCGTCGGACAACGGTTGCTCAATTTATTTGCAGATGGCTCTATGGAACAGATGGACTTTGAAACAATCGTAGACTGATCATTCTGTATTCAATTCATCGCTGAGATCGAAGATGAGATAGGAGTGCTGGTCATTGTGAAAATAGGCTTCGGGTTCATAGTACTTCTCTTCAAAACTGAGGCTGTACCACGCGTGGTGATCAAATGCCCAAACCACTCCATACACTGGACGTTTGGACTCTTGTAGCTGTGGAATGCGATGATTTGCCTCCCAAGGACTGGGCCACTCTTGCCACTCTCTTTCTGACAGCCACACAATGGGTGCTGTTTCAAATGAGGAGAGCACGATGCTGTTGGAAGGCGTATAGGACCGAAGCCAATGTTGAACGGTTAATCCGGTTGTACTGAGTTCAATGTTGGACGGACGTTCGATGGATGTGGGAAGCTGCGTTATGCCTGTCAAACCCAATAGAAGCAGTGTTTTTGTCCAGATCCCTTCCAAACGGATGATCGTCAATCCGATACTTAGACCAATCCATGTCCATACAGCAATCCACATTGGCAACACATAGGCCACGGGAAATATAGACTCACGACCTTGAGGCAAGATGGTTACCGCTATTGAAGGCATCGATATCCACGTAAATCCAATGATCCATTTGCGCATGGTTGAATCTTTTAGCCACAATAAGAGACTGAGAATAAAAATAATGACCACTTTCGGATCAAAAAGACTGAGGATGTTCATGTCGAGCCAATGAATCCACTCTGTCCATGAAAATGTGGACAGCAGGCTTTGCTTTTCAATGCTGAGGTCAGATTCCAAAGCAAGACGTCGCAAAGGGGGATTCCAGATCCCCATTCCGTACAGATCTTGTATCCACCGAAGTGGCATTGTATCAATGAGAGGGAGGATCCACGGCTCCCAATATCGAGGAGACAATGTAAATCGGCCGGTTTCTTTGTACAGCAGCCACATCCATCCACCAACAAATGGCATCCACCCCATACAATACATCACTAAATTGATAAGACGTGTTCGAGAGTACCAGAGAATCATCATAGATCCAGTGGCGATCAGCAATAGATTTTCAAATCTCGTTAAAAATGCCAGTCCCAGTAGAACTCCGATGACCAGTGCATCAATACGCGCAATCTGATGTGCGAGCAGTAAGGATAAGGCACCAAATACAAAGGGTAGTGCGATCACTTTTGAGTCTGCCAGTAAACCCAAATGCACCACCAGTCCTGCCAGCGAAAGGCTGCAGACGACCAATGAAATGAGGGTGTTGGTATGCTCTTCATTTCGATGGGTCTTATGAATTCGATGAATTAAGATCCCGACAGTCCCAACAATAGCCCCCCAACTTAGAAGTAGCATGGCAGAAAATCCATCGAACCATCGCAACCAAAGAGCAGTTATCAGACTGGGTAGAGGCGGCCGAAACCATGGGAATATGGCATCGCAATTGATACGAGTAGAAGACCCGTTGGCCCAACACTCCGCAAGGATAATTTGCTCATAGGAATCGGGAATGAACACTGGATTTCCAACCCATGCAAGCACCAGTGCAAACAAGCCCAAAATGATAGAAATATGGCGCGAAGAACCGTTCATAAATACAAAAGATGAGAGCCAACTATAGATGGGGTGCTTGAGCAAAAATCGTATTTGTATGCACACAATTGGCACAGTCGGTTAAAAACATAACATGACTACGGTTTCCTCACAGGTTTATTATGAATCCAGTCATCTAGAAACAGAGCGAGTTCTCTTTGATGGATGGATATTGGCTGCATTGTCCAGTCAGGTTTTAGAACCATCTACAATGTGGGTTGCGGAGCTACTATCTCAAACCGTGTTGTTGGTGCGTGGTGAGGATGGAATGGTTCGAGCTTTTGAAAATAGCTGTGTCCATCGAGGTACTCAAATTCAATCTGTAAAACGAGGTCGAAGGGCTTGGAAAGGGGATCCTGTTCAAGCAATTCAGTGTGGATATCATGGATGGAAGTACAATTTAAACGGTAGTATTACGCATATTCCTAAGTCGAAGGGTATTCAATGTACGCAAACCAAGCTCAAGCAGTTCTCGGTTCATGAAGAAGCAGGGTTTATTTGGGTGTCATTAAAAGAACCACAGCAGTCTCCAGTCGAACTCTTCAGTCCCATATCGGATGCGGTCCGCCATTATCACCTTGAAGAAATGGAACCGATCGAAGCACGCGACTTTCATTTCTCCGTTAATTGGAAAATTGCACTCGAAAATGCCCTTGATTATTACCATGTCTCCACCGTACATCCAAAAACAGTCGGTGCGCATGTGAACTCGGAACCAACATTCTCAGATTTGGGATGGCACTCACTGCAAACATTGTATATCGCACCGTACGGTTGGCGAGAGAAAATCGATAGACATTGTGCCCGTCACCGTCCCTACTCTGAGCATGAGTTGTCCAGTCTGCACAAGTATTTCGTCTTTCCAAATTTGGTGATCAATGTACTTCCGTATCATTTGACCGTCATGCAGTTTTTTCCGTTGGGACCAACAAAGTGCATTATGCGGTACCGATTTTGTCAGCGACGAAAACCAGGCTGGATTGAACGAACCAGGGTATTCGCATCGTGGTTGGCCAGTCGATACATTTTGTATGAGGACGTGAACCTGTATACAAAGATTCAAGAAGGCATCGAACAATCTAGTCAAATCGAGCATCCACTACATGAGCAAGAGTGTGGGGTAGAGCACTTTCACGAGAGCTTGAAACGCGGGATTGCTCAACTGGGTGGATAGAGTCTACAGTTCCAAGCTAGTGAGAATGTACTGATCGACTGGCGTCTACATTGGTTTCAACACCCGCCGATTCTCCTTTTAGTAACCGCCGTGCCAGTGAAGGATACAGTAGACTGGCAAAGATGCCAGCCGCAATCATCTTGGCGCTGACCTCTGGAGTGATGCCAGTTTTATCTGGATTGTGCAGTCCCAATTCCATAATTGCGATGACCAATGTAAGTGGTGCGGCGAGCAAAGAGCAGGTGGCTAGAATTTCCTTAAACTTGATTCCTTTGAGCATCATTAGCAATCCAGGTAGAAGCTTCACCACAAACATGATGATGATCAACAAGAGGATGTCTCCTATGTTTCGAGTGAGCATACCTAAAGAAATATCGAGTCGCATTCCAACGTGAATGAAGAAAATAGGAACAAAGAATCCATAAGCCATGGAAGACAGCTTGTGCTCCAATGCGCCCTTGTTTCGAATTACAAAACTAAGGATTGCCCCTGCAACAAAGGCTCCTAAGAAAGGTTCAACATGTGCGAGAATCGATAGTCCGATGAAGAAGAACATCATGGCAAACCCCACTCGAATTCCAAATTCAGCAGGGTCATCATGGGCAACCATCTGTCTAAACAGACCCGGCCGCCACCATTGTAGAGTGCGCAGCAGAGACGCTCCTGTCGTGGCTACCAATACGAGTGAGAGGAGTAAAACAAATCCCAATATGGTATCTTGAATATCGCCATCGGCCACCGTTCGAATTTCAATCCCTGACAGTAGGAATATGGTGACCAGTTCACCCATCGCGGCAAATGCGATCATGGTTTTCCCGAGTTCACTATCGCCCAGCTGCATTTCTCGAACCACTGCAAGTAGTAGAGGGACGGAAGTGGCACCCAGTGCAAGTCCCATCCACGTTCCCCATCCAAGAGCATGTGAGATACTCATAGAACAAACAAACGCCAGTACCGAAGTGATAAAGGGGAGGATTAGTTCTTTCAGTCGATTTTCAATCTCGCGAAAATCAATCTCTAGACCGGCTAGAAATAAAAAGAAGGCAAATCCGAGGTCGGATAAAAAACGAATGAACTGATCGTTGGGGTCATTGATCAACCCAAAGCCACTGTCTCCAATGATGAAACCGTATAATATTTCGGCGACTGCTACTGGAATTGCGATGCGTTTCGCCAAAGAAGGCATTGCAATTGCCCCTAGAGTCATGAGAACCAGAGTAAATGCCGACGATCCACCAAGCCCTTGGACCCCGTGTTCCTCTGCATGGGGAGCTGCATGTTCAGTTCCATGGACCAGTTGATCTGTCACGGCTTCACCAATTGGTGTTGGGTCGACACCAAAGGCGGGCAGTGAAAATAGGGCGAGAACCATCAATACAGTGCACAATATGAAACGCATCAGCTTATCTCCCGGGAGTTTGCCAAGGCACAAACAAGATTGACGTATTGGGACAGGTTCGAATCTCGTGGAATAAATGAAGTGAGATATCAGGGTTGGCAATCGTTGAGCGTGTGTGCTCAGAGTATCCAACGATCAAGAGATCGAAATCTTTGGCATGGGATATGATTTCTCGAATGGGGTTGCCTTCCGTTTGTCGTTTTTGTAGATTGAGTCCGTGAGAATTGGCCAACCGTTGCAATTCCATCGGGATCTCTTCAATGGTTCTACGTTCTTCTAGGTCAATGTTGGGCGGAATAACGTTTAAAAGGGTCAATTCAGCATTGAACTGTCTGGCTACATCCATAGCTACGGAGCCGAGAACACTCATTGCTTTCGGTTTCCGAATGCAGACCAATACTTTTCGAATGGCATCGGTATCGTTGTTGACCCAAAAGGGAAGTTGAGATTTAAACATGAGATTCATGATTTTCGATTTTCTAAACCCCCATCTCGCCAGCCAAGATATCGGTTTTGGAGGTAAAAACAGCATGCCAATGTCGTGCTCAATTAAATGATTCCGAATTTCAGCATCACTTTTGATCTCTGGATTGAGTGTGTCAAAAGTGACGGATACATCTCCAACGACTTCACTGTGCTCAACAATCTGCGCAATGAGATCAGGATCATTTTCACCGTCGATAACACCAATGCGCTTCCCATATTGAGAGGGGAATAAGATTTGACCACCCTGCAGAAAGCAGAGTTCTCGATCAAGCACATCCGGCTCCCCAACAACCACTACTTCATCTCCGGCACGAATGATGGTGTCACCATGAGGAACCAACAGGTTTCCGTTTCGATAGATGGCTGCGACCAGCCAGGATTTGGGATGCATTTCTTTGAGACTTTGACCACGTGCCGCACTGGAGTTGAGAATGGTGACCTGCCGAATCTCCCCACGTTCTTGGCCAACATTAGCTGCGCTGATCGTTCCGCGGAGCTGACTTGAAAGACGATTGGCCAATAAGTCTTCTGCATTTAAGATGGTAATCTTTTCGAAGGGGTAATTGGTTTCTATGGCGTTTTGAAGTACAAAAATTGTCTCCACGTCGAAATCTTCTCTAGCGAGTCGCACCACCTCTTGATTCATCTTGTCTTGTGTTGTGAGGACTGCAAGGAGAGTGGATGGTACCAAATCACATTCTTCCAATACGAGTTTAGAAGATGCGTTATCACAGATCTTGGTTACCTTTCGTTCTCCCCACATGTCGGGGAGGGCATTCAGTTTATGTAAGTCGGTATCCACGACGGTGATGTGCCAGTCAGTTGGTAATGTATGGAATACGGATTGACCGATACCATCTAAGCCGATGAGAACAAATTGACGTTGAAGAGTTGTAGCCATGAATGCTCCAAAATTACAAAGGATGCAGTGTTTTTAATCACCGTATCCGATTAGAGAACAACGGACAGATTTTTAAGGAGTTAGAAGTCCATTCATTGCTGATTTAACATCAGCGGATTGCTGGCTGGCGATCTGCTTCAGTCGTTCCGATGGCAACAAACTGACCAGGGTGGGGTATGTACTCAATTCTGTGCAGAGTTCGATTTTAAAACCATTATCGGGGTGTCTAAACAAGTGGAGTAGCGCGTACTGAAGGTCTTCTGTTGGAGCCGTATCAAATATCGTTAGACACAAACGAATTTCATCGATGGTTACAGTTGTATTTTTACTTCGTTGGACACAATATTGTTTAATTTCAGCCGCGCAGGTACTTTTCATTTCCACTGCTTCATCGGAGGCTGTTTCAGAGAGTAATTCTTTGGTTAGATCGGCGATGCGTTGACAAGAGTGAACTTGAATGTCTTCACCATCGGAAGAGTATGGTGTCGATACGGTGGCTTTGGTTTCGAGTTCTGGAGGTCGATCGTCATCCGTCAATGGGTCCAGCTGCCAATAGAGAAGTTCATCTCGTTCGAGCGGAGTACCAAATGCTTCGGTGAAAATAGCAGAGTAGGCGACGCTTTTGGTTGCATCCAAGTCAGGGTGTACGACAATCTGTTGATATACGCCTCGCATGTGAACGATAGAAAGTTCATCCAGAGATTGAGGCACCTCTTTCATTCCATCTCCCATGAAGTTTTTAAAGGTTTGAAGATCTCGCGTACTGCCCAGTCTGGCATCTGGAGTGTAGGGGATGGGTTTACCGTGTTTGCTTTGAAACCAGAAATATCGAGAGGTTTCCATACTGGTGCCCACTTCTGCAGGCAAATCAAGAATACCTCGAGGATCTGTTTCTGGGAGATTGTATACGTCAGAGATTGTGGCTGTGGAACTCGGTATGGGCCACTGAGCGCTGGATCCGAGTAGAGATTCTGCTGTAATCAGGAGGAGAGGGAGACAGATGATCCATTTGTGAGACTGAGATTCCAACGCCTGTTTCCAACCGATAACTCCAAGTGCAACGCAGATGACTTGACCACCGATGGAAAGTCGTAGGGGATGCGTGATCGCAATCTGCGGTAAGACTTGCCGAATCCAATCGAACGGGAGAGAGAGCATTTGTCCGTCCACATAAATCCACTCTTCATTCCACCATAAAAAATTACCCAGACCCAGGATAAGAGACAATATCATTCCTGCAAACCAAAGTCGCAGACGACGGTGTTTAATTCCTGCCCAAATGGCAAACGGAAGGATGGTCCATCGCAAGTATGCGGTGTGTACAAATGGCTCACCATACTTCTCTTTCAAATTCACAGATTGAAACTCACCCCACATCCAGTAAATCTTCGGATCGACAGCGTTGTGACGTAAGAGCTGTTCGTGCAGAGAATTGTCTCGCATGACCAGTCGAGAGTCGCTTTGAATGGACATCCAAAATGTCAATGCGTAAGGAGAAGCTACGATAACGGCTAAGAATGCGGCTGCGATGGCACCTTTTAAAAGCAAGAAAGACTCTTTGCCTTGCGAACGAATATCTTCTAGGATTCTTCCTAAGATCAAGAAAATGAGTAGCAGTCCAAATGCAAGTCCATAATAAAAGGTAGAGGATATGGTGAGTCCTTGAAAGATGCCAAGCGCCATCCAATCTTTCCATTCATTTCGAGCCGTTGCTCGTTCTGTCATCCAGAGTGCACAGATGCCCCATTGAATCGCACAGACCTCCGATATACCGTTGCTGAGTTCACAGAGGATAAATGGAAGGGTCATCGTTGCCCATCCGGCAATCCACCCCCAAATGGACTTTGATTCGAGCCATTCTTCTACCAACCCCTGTGTGGCAAGACCAGCAATCGCCAACCGTCCTAGCAATACGATGTTGTATCCGATAGCTGGACCGAATACAGCGGTGAAGGGGAGGGCAATCATCGCTCCAGGAGTGTCAATATAGTAGATGGTGCCTCCTGCCGGCGCACCGATCAATGTAGTCTCAAGAGGTAGAGAGCCCGATAGGATCGATT
>CAJWHX010000117.1 GCA_913040875.1 uncultured Pseudomonadota bacterium
AATTGATGGTGTACTTCGATTCCCACCAGGTTCCCATCCCCACAATACGAGGGGGTCATGAGCAACGTGAAGATACAACTGATCCAGCGTTTTATGACCGTTTTGTTCGGGATCTTTGAGCTGAGCACACAATGCCTGCGGTGTTCTATCTTCAAATATGAGCGGCATCTCAACTTCGGGTAAATGCCAATTGGGTGCTCCTGGCGGCCCACCTTTTACACCGTAACCCTCGGAGTTTTTTGTCTGATGACAAGTTGCGCACTCCATTCCCGCTTCCGTGCTGGCGCGGGTGACGTTCATTGCATGGGGCACCGATGCATCTGTTTGTAGTGGCGCATCCCCACTCGGATGACAGTTCAAACATCGAGGATGTTGAAGGACTGTATACACGTCTTGAAACGCATTGATACCTTCTGCTATTTGCTCAGCAGACATCTCTACTCCTGAAGATTCTTCGGGAATCCTTGATTCTCCCGCCCAAGAAACAACACTGATGAACAGTCCAGCCCCAGCCCAACATCCTCTTTTCATTGAGTCACCCCACTTTTGGACACTCGCTCTAGGGTATCAGACACATGTTCATTCCACGCATCTTGAAGGGGCATCTTCGTAAGACGCACACCCGTAGCGGTAAAGATGGCGTTTGATACAGCTGCATTGATTGGTGGAAGGGCAACCTCTCCGATTCCCGTTGGCTTATTGTCTGAAGGCAACAGAATGGATTTAATTTCCGGTGTTCTATGCATTCGAAGGGCTGGAAACCCATCAAAATTTCTTTGCTGAACGACACCATCCACAAACTCAATTTTCTCGGTCATCATTGAGAGTCCATAGATGATTCCACTCTCAATTTGAGCCCGAACCACATCCGGATTGATTACCAAACCGCAATCCACCGCACACGTAACGTGACGAACGACTATCTGATTGTTGACAATCCCCGCCTCTACGACCTGCGCTACAACCGATCTTGCAAACTCACTCACCGCAATACCGCGTCCCCAACCTTTTTCAATCGGCATACCCCAATCACTGTTCTGTACAACTGCATCGAGTACGGCTAAATATCGTGGATGTTCAGATAGCAGCTGACGCTTGGTTTCAAGAGGATCTCGCCCACCGATGTGTGTCAAGTGATCGATGAATGTCTCCATGATGAACGTAGAATAGGAGTGCGCCACCGATCGCCAAGCCGTAACGGGTACATTGACGTGAATTGGAGAGAATTCATACCGATAGTTGGGAAAGGCGTATTTACAGGTGGCCAGATCCCCACCTTCAAAGAGCCCCATCAGGCTGGTATTGCTCAGATATCCCGTTGCCGCATACGCCAATTTTCGCCGCATTTTTTCGGGAATCAATTTTGGGAATGCAACATCCAGCTGCTCCCCCATCTCAGGAAACAACAGCTGAGAAACCAAATGACTACGGACCGCAATGATATCTCCATCCTTGTCGATCACACCAGCCATTCTACAAGCACCTTGCGGCCTATAATAGCCCATCGTCATGTCGTCTTCCCGACTCCAAGTCACCTGAATCGGAACGCCTGGTTTCAAAGAGGCCAGCTGTGCCGCCTCTAAAACAAAGTCTATGCAGGCTCGGCGTCCAAAGCCTCCCCCCAACATGGTCATCTCAACTTCAATTCTGTCCTTGGGGATTCCAAAATACCCATGAATGGTCATCGCAACCATCGTGGGTGCCTGTGTCGGAACCCAAACCTTTGCACTGTCGGCTGTCATGAGCACCGTACAGTTTTGAGGCTCCATCGTCGCATGACTCAGATAAGGATACTCATATTGCAATTCAATGCTCGTGGTATCCTCCTCTTCGAAGACCTTCTCTACATTGCCTACATTTTTAACTCTGTGCGAACCTGGTCCCTTTGAATAGGCTCTTGCGACGTCTGCCAAGTCCGCTGTATTCAACCCTTTGACACGACCACCAGTCCAGTTTACTTCTACCAATCGAGCTGCCCGCTTAGCCTGCCAATATTTTTTCGCCAATACCGCAACTCCACGTTCAAACGATACAACATCCAAGACTCCTGGTTCTTTCAAAGCCGTGTCAGCGAAGACCGTCTCTGCACGCCCCCCCATTACTGGTGACCGAAGTACATACGCACACACCTTATCCACCATCTGAACATCCGTACCAAATATTGCGCTACCGGTAGACTTCGAGAGTGCATCGACACGTCGCTGTCCCTCTTTACCAATCACCGAAAAATCTTTAGTTGATTTCAACGGTGGATCTGTTGGAACCGGTTGCACAACCGCCAGTGAAACAAGGTCACCATACGGAAGGTGCTTCGCAGAATCCACATGATGAATGGAACCTTGCTTGGCGATGCATTCTTCTACTCGTACGCCCCATTTGACGGCAGCGGCTGATCTCAACATCTCTCTCGCGGACGCTCCAGCCCTGCGTACAGGTAAAAACAACCCAGCGGTAGACATCGAACCGCCAGTCAGTTGCATACCGAACCCGGATTTGTGAGCTTGGACCACTTCGATTTGATCCAGCGATACTTCCAGTTCTTCTGCCATCAAAGTCGCCGTCCCCATTAATACCCCTTGCCCCATCTCCGAATACTTTGAAGCCACCAAAATCTTTCCTGTCGGCTCAATACGCAAAAACAAGCTGGGTTCAAAGATGCCTAGGCGCACAAAAGTATCTTCTAAGTCTTGACTGTTCAATCCGGTACAGCCGGTTGCATTGGCTCCCAATACCAATGCTCCTGTACCCGACCCGAGCAGTTGTAGAAATGAACGCCTATCGATCATCGTCACCTTACTCATCAAGCCCCTCTTTCGAAGCAGATTTAAGTTCGTCTTTCATCCAATTAGCCGTTCGATGTATCGCTCTTCGAATCCTAGGATAGGTTCCGCATCGACACAAGTTTGCCGACATCACAGCATCGATATCTGAATCGGTCACCTCTCCTCGAACCTGAATGATCAAGGCAAGCGCACTCATGATCTGACCCGACTGACAATAGCCACACTGTGCGACATTTTCTTCCACCCAAATCTGCTGAATGGCATGCAGACTTCCGTCTGGAGCAAGCAACCCCTCTATTGTTGTTACTTCTCTATCTTCAACGGCACTGACTGGTGTGACACAAGATCTCCGAGCACGACCATCGACGTGAACTGTACAGGCACCGCACAAAGACTTCCCACACCCGAACTTGGTTCCAGTCAGCCCCAATTCCTCACGAAGCACCCACAGAAGAGGAACATCGGAGGGAACATCAACCGACTCTACTTTTCCATTGACCCTTACAGAGACCACATCCCCTCCATGCGTGTATTTCTATGCACTTACTCTTCTCCTGTTCTAGGCTTATAGCCGATTTGTTGAGGAAACCTTAGGCTCACCCCCAGCTGATGCACCGTAGATAGATCTTCTGATTCTGGCCAAAACCCCACGCGATAATACATGGTTCCAATTCCAAGGTTCAGCAGGGTTCTCACCTGAGCCCCTACTTCTGGAGTTCCTTCTATCTCCTGCCGAACGCTGATACCACCATCGACGGCAACCACTAGAAGCCCCACTCGAGGTCCAACCGTAGACGAAAATCCGCCCAACCCGGAGTCCCACAACACATCTCCTGAAAGACCGACCAATCGATTCCCATTCACCCGAGAAACAGCAGTCTCCAGTCCGACAAAACCGCCATTCTGAGACGATACAGACAATCCACTCGTAGCGCCCAAAGATACAAACACTCTCGGTCTAACACCAACCTCAAAAGCATCCACGTTGAGATGTTGGGTGGACGACTGTATAGGGCCATCTGCGGATTCACGTCCAAATGCCATATTCACCAGCAGCAACAACCACATGCCTGACCCCTTACGATTTGATTGCCCATCAAAATATCTGTATGCTCACCATGTACGTATAGGATAAAATAGACACATGTTCTACTTGTACACCGTAATTTTGTTGCAAACTCTCGCTTGTCGCCACAAGATCGAGATAGAGAGTGCCCCATATGGTGCGGATGTATACTGGAAAGAGGAGAGTCTTGGTAAAACCCCAATGGAGTATACCTTTTGGTGGTATCCGGGACGACGCATTCCGATCACGGTCCAGTATTTTGGCTATCGGACCAGTATACTCGACGTACATCGTTCGATATCGCCGTTGATCATCGCTGATGATATCATACATGTCCGTGTAATGCGATTGCTCGGATTAAAGCCCCGCAATGTTCACAGCGCTGTTCTCGTTCCGGAACATGGACCGGCTGGCACATGGACACCAGAGGACGCACAATCCTTTCAATAACGTCCGGGGTTTCTCACGGTTTAATATGGGCTATGAATATTGAACCACAATACAAGCCCTAAAGTAGACATGTCCATATTCATCGATATTCTGATCGGTAAACGAGAACTCTCACCACCAAAGTTGTCCCATGGTATCCAGCCGTTGAATCAATGGGACGACGATATCTGGACCGGTGTATTGCAGCGATTTGTTTCGAACAATGGTTCTGTTGACTATGTGGGACTTCGAGAAGACATCGAATTCATAAGACTCGTAGAAGTAGTGAGTAGACAATCTCCGCGGTCCCATCCCCACCTATTCCCCTCTCAAAATGCCGTGCTGAGCTTTTGGATCAACGCCTACAATCTCTTAACCATATGGAGTGTTCTGTCAGACAATATCTCCAACTCTATTCAAGAGAGTACGGCTTCAGGTTGGATTCGAATCAATGCCCAACAAGATTTCTTTGTCGCCAATCGTGTTCAGGTTGGAGGGGTATGGATGAACCTCTACGATTTGGAAAATAAAATCATTCGCAATATCGGAGATGGACGCATTCACGCCGCCATCAATTGTGCGTCAAACAGCTGCCCCATGCTCGAAAACACCGCATTTCAAGCAGACAGTTTGGACGAACGATTGTCTAAATCAATGAAGAGAATGGTCAATTCCAGTCGTCATCTTACAGTCAATATGAGAACACAGACTGTCTATGCCTCTCCAATATTTGACTGGTACAAATCCGATTTCAATGCTCGAGGACGACAACAGCTGTTTGCATACTGGATCCAATTTGCCGATGAGCCCCTATTGTCTTCGCTTCATCAAGCGAAAGTCAAACGATTCAACATAGAATGGATACCCTACGACTGGGGATTGAACCAACGAAAAGATTGAAGGCTCAAAGCCTAAATGAACCACTGTACTATCGCCAATACGCCCATTGCACCCAGCAACGCTGCCAGAAAATGTTGCGTAAGCGCAGGCAAAGGAATTTCAGGCATTGACTGAACTGGTTCTGTGTACTGTGTCCATTCATTGGGCAACGATGTCTCTGATTGCGGCAACTGATCGGTATACTGTGAAAACTCTCCAGATTCTTCATCCCAGTTGATCAGCTGCTCCGGCTGTTTATGAACCTTTGAATCAGACGAGGGTTCCGGCTGTACCCGTACACGTTCTTCGGTTTTGTCATCCATATCGAACTCAAATTCTTCTACTTGCATCGATGCCGGAAAGGTTTCAGAAGACAACGGCTCTAGTTGTACAGACATCGAAGAGTTTGGCTCTGTCGGTGATGAAGAGGAGGTGACAATGGAAGGACCCGTGGGCATATCAGAGCGTGGGGCAGAGTGAATTGCCGGCGCGGCATCCATAATTTCCTGGATGGGCTCTGGTGTAGGAGGCAATGGATCCTTCGGCGGAGGTGGTAAGTTCACCGGCGAAGACCCAGATTGTGATGCGGGTGCGATTGGTTCAGGAATGTATGTCTGTTCGGGAAGCGCTTGTGGTTCAGGAACCTGCTGCAAAGAAGGGTCCGTTGACTCTGGTGGAAACAGTTCCATCAACCACAAGATCAAATTGTCTTTGTTTTCTCTACCCATCTTCTTTTCGACGAGGAACTCAAACTCCACACGACCAAGTCGGTCTCGGATATCCATGAGCACCATCGCGTCTCTCTGTACAAACTCAGAATCGATGGCTTGATTTCGAAGCAAACAGGCAAGCATGTGTATGAGAGCATTTTGAAAATCCCCTTGCCGTCCAAAGAGTGCTGCCACTCGATAATGAATACTGGCAATGTCTTCAATGTCTTCTTGATCGTCCAAGGTTTTGACCAGTCTTCGAAGTTCTCGAACACAAAGGGGGTACTTCTCCTGCTCCTCTAATATGTCTGCAAACACCATTGTGGTATTTTGCCATGCGATCACATTCCCAAGTTGCTCCCAGTGACTTTGTGCTTCTTTCATCGCCGTTACGGCTTGACTTGGCAGTTTTGCGTACTGATAGAGGAGACCGAGTAAGTGATAACTGGCACCCATTTGCTGTTGGTCGTACACTTCTTTGGCACTGGTAAGGGCCCGTTCGCCATATCGAATCGCAGATACGAGTTCATCTTGCTGGTCGTAAATGGTCGCAATCTCTCTTAATGTTCGAGATATTCCCGAGTTATCACCGATTCTCTCTTGGCTTTTCAATAATTTCTTGAATCGATGAAGGGCAACTTCTGGTCCTTCTTGATCATAATCAAGCGCCAATCTAGCCAAATGGTATAAGACAATTGAAAAGGCTTCAAAGTCCTGCGCCTGTTTGGCATCTTCAAGTACCTGATCATACAGCTGCTTTGCCAAGCGGAAATTCCCCTCTTGGTGCGCTTGAACCGCATTACTCCAAATATCACTCATGCCCGATGCACCTTTTTTGTTCTCGAATCGCCTGACCAAAAGCCGTAAAGATTGTACTGTCTACTAACTCTGGATGCCATTGAACACCAACGCAAAAAGTCAACTCTGACAATTCTATGGCTTCTACAATCCCATCCGGTGCTCTACCTACAGGTGTACATCGACCGAAGTCGTCGATGGCTTGATGGTGTGTGGAATTGACTTGTATCTCATCTTTTCCAAACCACTCTTTCCAACGCGCACTCTCCAAATATACGGTATGCCAAGGCTTGGCTGGATCGGTTGGCTGCTCATGTTCAAGTGCACTGGGATCGTGTGTGGCGATATCTTGAATGAGTGTGCCACCGGCTACAACGGCAAGAACCTGCATACCGCCGCAGAGCCCCAGCAAAGGTACATCTTGCTCAATCGCTCCCTTAGCAAGTGTCATCTCCAGTTGGGTTCGTCCCTCATCGACCATATCCAGTCTGCCTTGCTGTGCTTGACCGTACCACTTGGGGTCTATATCGAAAGCACCGCCTGTAATCACAACCCCATCGCAATTCTGTAGCACCCAATCCACCAGCGATTGTGAGCCCTCCGGCGGCAACAAAATGGCATCCATCCCCGCATCCCGAAGCTGATTGACAATGCACTCCTTGACAAAAACCTCGGCTCTTGCAGGCCTAATACGATGAGACACCGGCTTAGGACCCAGAGAACGTCTATCACAAGACACAGCAACGATCATACGCTTCTCCTCATGATCAGTCTCTGAGACTGAAATCACAAAATACGGTACACTGAATACTGCACGAGGACGAACCTGTATGAGCAACATCCACATTCTCACAAACCCATTGAGCGGTAAGAATCGTAAACATCCTACACGATTCGAGAAGATGATGTCTGTCGCAACACAGAACTGTGCCCCTGAAAACACACTCACAACCCATCAGCCACACGGTCTCGATGCTCTTTTAGAGAGTATAGAGTCCATCAAAGAATCGGAAGCCGACATCCTCTGCATCGACGGTGGAGATGGCACCATCCATCAAGTCTTCACAGCTCTTTGGAAAGTGTACGGTACGGATACTCCCTATCCGACGATTGCCCTCCTAAAAGGCGGCACGATGAACAACGTTGCGAGAAATGTTGGGGTTGGATTTTGGACCACTGCAGAATCTCTATTGAAACGGATTGCATCTGGCGGAGACTTGAAGCAAAGATCTCAGCACCCACTCGTTGTTTCTAATTCATCGGGTGTAGAACGCTCTGGATTCATTTATGGAAATGCGGCTCTGGCACCCTTTATGCAAGATTACTATGAAGGCGCTCCGCCCTCTCCGCTCAAAGGTTTCTTGATGTTTTGCAGGGCAACCCTGTCCGCCATTTTTGGGATGGCGTACTCTAAAAAGATGATGCCACCTGTCGAAATACAAATATTCGTCGACGGAGATGCTCTTCCGAAAACCACATACACGCTTATTGGAGTGAGCACCGTTGCCGACGTTGGATTTTACTGCAGACCCTTTTACCACACCTTAAAACAACACAACATCGTACAATTACTCGGTATGACCTGCTCACCCCTGCATATTGCGAAGATTATTCCCAAACTGTGGCTAGCCAAGCCAACAAAAAAATCCTACATCAAAGATATCGTTAGCCGAGAAATCCGATTTGAATATACCAAACCACACATTTCCACCATCGATGGGGATGTGTATCCAGCAGAGACGATGGATACCGTTCGAGTCGGTCCACCAGTTGAATTTATACACCTCTAACCCCAAACACCACCATGTCCAACCTCATACGACCACTCACAAATGACGATATAGACCGCATTCGGCCGCTACTCAATCAATCCCCCGTAGCGAACCTCTACTTGCGGGACTTGGTCGATCGTCAAGGCATTGACTACTTTGGAATGCACCGATGGATGGGGGCTTTTGAACACGACACGCTGGTGGCACTGAATGCCGATATTGCTGCGGTAAATCCAACCGTTCCCTGCAAGCTCAGCGTTCCCGTTGGCAAACCAGAAGCCTGCGTGGCCTTTGGACATTTTACGGCTGGTAAAGGCGGTACTGAACGCATCATGTCTCTGCGTGATTCTTCAGAAGCATTTTGGCAAGGACTGGGCACCCCCAAACCGCTCATCAATCATCCTCAGCACGTGATGTCCATTCATCAACCGAGT
>CAJWHX010000118.1 GCA_913040875.1 uncultured Pseudomonadota bacterium
AATCCAAAATAGTCATATGCAAAGTCTCTATTGTATATAATTTTTGAGTCTAATAACTCTGAGTTTTTCTTAATCACCTTCATTACTTCATCAGATAATAAAGGTGCTTTTTTTCCAGTAATTGGATTTACATACTCATGCAAATCTTTCATCGTTTCTGAAAAAGATTTGAGAGTATTTTTGTGAAGATATAGTGTAGATTCTCTCGATTACCTGAACTCGGGTTCTCTATGGGGAAGCCGAACAGGTGTTGTATCGCCTCCGTATCATGAGTTGCATGATGTGCGGCTGCTTCAGACAGCTGTTGGACGACAAGTGAGAATGTGGTGATGGGTACGCTCGATGGGTTTGTCATCCAGTCCTTACCACGCCCTCCGAATAGCCCTCGCAATCCATACAGGTCTGATTCGATTCCATCGATGTTGTCTACAGAAAAACGATAATGAGTTAAGTGTGACAGCTGTTTTGCAAATAGATCTGCCGTGACTATTTTTGGTTCCTCAACATTTCGATAGGATTCATCATCGAATATTGAACGAAGGAGCGGTTTGATGGTATACCCAGATTCTACAAAGGCAGCCAGATGTGGTTGCCATCTAGACCAGTCTTCGACCTGTACAGGTTGATGTGTCATTTGTGACATGGTTCTTTGAACCAGACAGGTGTACAAAGCTGGGTCTTGTGCAATGCTATCACCCAAATCAGATAAGGAGGAGATTGGGCTTCCAAAGTATGCCGGTCCAACACCAGTTTGTTCTACCCAATGCATCTCGCGTTCTGGATGATAGGAGAATTGTTCTTCCAGTGAAAACCGAAAATGACGATACAGCCCCCAAAAGTTTGCTGCCAGAGGGTCTAGGTCTACATGACAACTCACACAGGTTGGACTGGTCGTGAGGGCTTCAAAGACCCCTTCTTCATCTAGGAGGTTCAGTTCTCGGTCTACATTGATTCTTCTCTCCAAAAAGTCATTGCAAAGGAGCATTTTACTGATGACGTTGGCACGACCTCTTTGAGCATTTGTTAAGGTGGAATTGTATCTCCACCACAACCCATTGTTCACCAAAACGCCTGCAGCTGGCCGGTCATCTGTATACTGCACCTTTTGCCATCCACCTGTTGGATCTGACCAGTCGTAGCTGACAGGTGACCACTGTGCTAACGTGGAATTCGACATTGTCCAGTCACCGGTAACAATCTCAGAATAAGGTAAATCTGACCGTGTGATCTCTGCCAACATTTGTAGCGGTTCTTGTCCGAGAGCAGTTAGTAGATCAAAGATTTGAGTTGAATCGCTGAATGCATATTCATGATCGGTGTGGTCATATTCTACCACCTCTGTTTTCCACACACCAGCCATCAAACTGGCATATTGCTCTCCGACATGTGAATCATCCAGTAGATTGTCAAGCATTCTATTTAGGTTATCTTTATTTTTCGCTACTGAAGAGAGTTCTTCCAAATCGGGTCTGTGACCTCGTACATCCAAACTGGCACGAGTCAATATCTGTTGTCGGATCTCAGAGGTTGAATCATGAGTTCCACAGCCAAGAGTTATCATTGTTATGAGACCAATGAGCATACGTTCCTTTATATTGATTGCGATGTTGAAAGGTACCTTTTTTACAACCATTTTATCAAATGTTGGGTCAAAATATGATTGATGTGTACTTTTCTGCATAAAGTGATGATCCCAATGAAGCACGGTGGCTCCTCACAGTTGTTCCATGGTATTTCATGGCACAGAACAGCATGTCCAGTCGAAAGTAGGCTTATATTCTATGCACCTGTCATCATCTTTCTATTCTGGTATTCAGAGGTTATATTGGACTTATGGGAATGTATTTTTTGTTAACCTTGTCTTGCGCAACCTATCAATCCAACTTTGATACCTCCATCGATGAAGTCAATAGTACGGAAGACTTTGACGTCACTGCTGGTGCACTTCAAGAATCCATCGGGTGGTTCTTTACCGAGGTTGGCGCAATTCGCCTTTCAGACTTGTTGAAATTTGAAGCCGATATTGTTTTCATTGATTCCATGTGTCCAGAGCCATTTCCCGGAGTCTTTCAGACGACTGCATGGAATGCCAATTGTACGACTGGATCCGACGTGTTGTTTGAAGGACGATCTCAGGCTTTGTATTTTGAAAACCGTGAATGGGAATCCGAAGAGTACGAACAAGTAGCCACCTTCATTAGTGCCTATTCGATTGGGTCCTCGGTTGACGATTGGTTTGTGATGGTCAATGGATATGGAGACATCAGAAAAAATCAAACGGAAGATTGGCTTGAAGTTGTGGGTACCTTTGATCAAATGGGAACCGAGTTGGTTTGGCCATCCACATTTCAATCGATTGCGTTGAAACTTGAACGGCAGGACGAACAGCTTACCTTGGAAGGGGGGATATCCCAGTCAGACAGATTTAAATGGCCGATTGTAGGAGTTCTGTTGGAGTCGTGCACCTTAGACGCTTCATCGATCGAATGTACGGCTTTGGTCCAAACAGTTTCAGGGAAGCGGATTGAATTAGCCATTGCTGGTGCACACGAAGACTGTACCCCCACCGACTACGGTTCCATTTGTTGGGATGTGTCAGATATTTGGAGTATGTCTTGGTGAATCCTATATTTGTTGCATTGTTCACATTGATGTCGTGCTCGTCTTCAGATGATACGTTGTCCAATACAGCGTTGTTGACGCGGGTGTCATTAGATCTTCGCGGCTTCAGACCGTCGATAGAAGAGCTTGATGCTTCGATGAACAACCGTTGGTCTCTAGAGCAAACTGTCGACCAGTACCTTACAGATCCAAATTTTCCTAGGGTAACCGCTGAACGATGGGCTCCTATTTTTGATACACGTAGAGATGAGACCCTTTATCCGGCTGAATTATTTGGGTTGGACAACGAGTTTCGTTTTGCCTATGCGGTTGGGGATGAACCCCTTCGAATTTATGAAGAGGTGATTCGGCGAAACTTGCCATGGTCGACTGTTCTAGAAGCCGATTGGACCATGTTGAACAATGATTTGATGTCTGTTTATCCGGCGATGTGGGTTGGTGTACCACCCGAGTCAGATTCGGACTGGTCGGTGGCGCGTTACTTAGATGGTCGTCCTGCGGGTGGTGTTTTGGTGTCCAACGGGATGTGGTGGAGGTACGAAACCTCTTTAAACAATGCGTCGCGACAAAGAGCGAATCAAGTGACACGAATATTTCTGTGCAGTGATTATCTCGAGATGCCGGTCTCATTCGACTCTACAGTGGATTTGACCAGCGAGGATGCAGTGGATTCAGCCATCAAAGAAGATCCTGGATGTGTTGCCTGCCATGCAACCCTCGATCCTCTGGCGGCCTTCATGGGAGGGGTGTTTGCCCGTCGAAAATCTGACCCCGATGAGATGATTTATTATCACCCGGAGCGGGAGAATCTCTCCAGTACACAATTGGGTGTCGATCCGATGTGGAATGGGGAATCAGGTCAGACACTTGGAGACCTAGGTGCTTTACTGGTGAACGATTCTAGGTTCTTTACCTGTGCAACATCGCAAGTATTGGACAGTCTATTGGGCGGCACCTCAGATGTGGACATTCAAGAGCTGTCGAGTAAATGGACACAGGACTGGAAGATGTCGATGACTCGATTGGTTCGAGAGATCGTATTGTCGGAAGCCTATACAGATCGATGGCTGAACTCTGAGACCGAATGGAATACAGTCACACTGCATCAACTGGAGCGTCAAGTAGAGTATCTAACGGGGTTTACCCTCAGTATTGATTCCTATCCGTTTCTTCGTGCGGACCAGCGAGGCGTTGCCAATATGATTAATGGGGAGGGCTTTTCCATCCCGTTGGTGCTGGTTCAACAAGAATTGGCACACTTGTCCGCTCGTTATTGGATGCTTGAATCCAATCAGCGTCCTTTCGATGTAGAGACGATCGATAAACCAAAGGAGCGTCTGGTCGTACTCAATAGAATGATTTTGGGCATAGAGCCAACTGCCGAAGAATTGGCCGATTGGGAGCAATACATTGATTTGCTTCGAACGGAGCTACCGATCAATGAAATTTGGGCTTCGATTGCGACAGTTATGATGCAAGACCCTCGGTTTTTGGTGTACTGATGACGACCCGGCGTAATTTACTCAAGAGGTGTATACAGGGAGCATTTGTTGGACTCTCTCCCTCTAGCATTGCATTTGGCGAGTCTACTTCCCACAATTTGATTTGGATCACCTGCTTTGGAGGATGGGATCCAACGAGGGCTTTGGTTCCAGCATTTGATTCTCCATTGGTCAATCTAGAGCCCATAGCTGAGCCGATGACATTTGGTGGACTTAGACTGGTTGATCATCCTGGAAGACCCAGCGTACGTGAGTTTTTTCAGCAGTACTCCGATTTGGCAACGGTTGTACATGGTGTGTTGACGCCTTCTGTGGCACATGAAGCGTGTTTGCAACTGATTCGAACGGGGGTTCCTTTTGGTCAGGCAGATTGGCCAACCATCCTCGCCAGTGAACTATTTGCCCATTATCCCATACCACACATGGTGCTCAGCGGACATGCGTTTCCAGGAGATCTGGGGCATATGGTTGCTCGTACAGGGTCTGGAGAACAGCTGAAGGCTCTTTTGAATGGGACACTGTCAGATTCATCTGATGTATTTGTATCTGCAACTACGCAAAGATTGAGAACAGCCGAGTCTCAGATGCGTCAGCGTAGGTTGAGTCAATTAATTGAACAAAGTAATCAGGACCCGATGGCACTGTTGATGCTTGAGCAGTTTGAATCGAACACATTGAGTGCGGATGTGTTGCGGTCTAAGGAATCGGCGCTCAACTGGAATGTCGACGGGTCATTCTTTGGAGATTGCTTGACGGCGGTTGATTTACTGCGGGAAGGGGTGACTCCATGTATCTCGATTGAACACCCCGCCTTATGGGATTCACATTCGAGCAATGCTGTATACCAGCACTGGTTGTGGGAAGAGTTGTTCTCAGGTCTACTGATGTTGTGCAATGAACTGAAAACCACTTCAACGTCCTCTGGAAACCTATTGAACAATACGACCATCGTTGTGGCCTCAGACATGGGGCGTGCGCCAAGATTGAACTCCAGTCAAGGTAAAGATCATTGGCCGTATTCCTCTTTGCTGGTGTTGTCCAATCAGATGGAAGGGCAGCGTTCAATTGGAGGGTATGACGATGGATTTCAGGGGGAATCATTGTCGACGGGATTCGGACTCAACAGTGACCAGCAGCTCACAGCCGCTCATTTTGGACATGCTTTATTGGATGTGTGGGGTATATCTCACCCCAACAATCCGGTTGTACATTCAATATTTGAATGAGACAATGTAGGATGCTCAGTTAGATACATGGTTTCATAAGAATCCGTTAAACTATGTAGTGAGCAATGTTTGAGGTGACGATATGTCAGAATCCACCACTCCGATAGCCCGATATGCAACCAAAAAACTTTAGTGAAATCAGTGACTCAATCATTGTATGAACCAGTCGGCGTGGTTTCCGATGCCTTCTTTGGAGTGGTCAATCTTGTCGGTTGGATAGTATACAATGACCAATCGTCGTGGCAGATGTATTGGCTTGAGAGTTATATTTTGATACAGCGAAGATATGACGAGGATTCTAATGAACCTGATTACAATTGCTTCGTTCAAGTCTGTATATTGTAGGAGTCTACGTGATTGAATTTTTAGACCAACTTCAAACCCTCTTTCGTGCTCGGTATCCGATTGTGTATTTGGTGAGTCACGAAGAGGAGCGTAGTTTGAGATTGCTTCGACAGGTTGTTCAGGCTGAGCAGATGGAGCTTTGGGTATGGCGTAGCAGTGATGGACTGAATGGCGAGGGCGGAACGGCAACGCAAGCACTGATGACCGTGGTTGCCCACAATGATCCAACACTCATCGTTTTTATGGATGCGCATCAGGACTGGAAAGATGAATCGTGGGTGCGAAAGGTCCGAGACGAGCAACAGATCCTCGTCCAAAAGGGACATGCGGTTGTGCTTCTTTCACCGGTTTATCATGTTCCATTAGAATTGGAAAAGCTAGTGACTCCACTTGATGTTCCACTTCCATCTGTGGAGGAAGTGCAGCGGTTGTTTTCCTATTTCTGTCAGCAACAGGGACTGCAGATCGATCCAGTCCTGTTCCAGCAGTTTGTACAAGGTGCCTTAGGATTGACCGAAGCAGAGATCAAAAGAATGTATTCGCGGATTGCACTGGTCGGTAAAGGATTCACTCAATCAGATTTGGCTATGCAAGTAGAAGAGAAAAAGCGTATGCTTCGATCTTCTCAGTACCTTGAGTTTTGGGATGTCAATCACGCGGCATTATCTGTGGGGGGACTGGATACCTTAAAGGAATGGCTTGTGCAGCGTCAACTTGCATTCACACCGGACGCACGGCGATATGGATTGCCTGAACCCAAAGGTCTATTTTTGCTTGGTGTTCAAGGGTGTGGGAAGTCATTGATGGCGAAAGTGGTAGCCCAAATGTGGAGGCTACCGCTGCTGAGACTTGATGTTGCATCGGTTTTGCAAAGTGGGGCAGAGGATGGACTTCGTCAAACCATTCGCATTGCGGAGAGTCTGGCGCCTGCTATTTTATGGATTGACGAACTTGAGAAGGGGTTTGCAGGAACGAATGATGCAGCGCGTCAGAGTATGGGGACATTGCTGACGTGGATGCAAGAGAAGAAGGCACCTGTCTTTGTCGTTGCAACAGCAAATGAAGTTAGAGCGCTTCCACCAGAATTGCTTCGTAAAGGACGATTTGATGAGATATTCTTCGTGGATTTACCGGATCCGCATGAGAGATTGGAGATTTTGGATATCCATCTACGTCAAAGAAACCGAAACCCACAGCAGTTTGACCTGACGGTTGTCGTTGAAGAGTCCGAGCGATATTCGGGTGCTGAGTTGGAGCAGGTTGTGGTGGGTGCGATGTTTAAATCTTACGCAGACGGTCGAGAGGTCGATACGGAAGATTTGATTGATTCTGTTCGTGAGATTGTTCCCTTAGCTGTAACCATGGACGACCAACTCAAAGATCTTCGAGACTGGGCTCGATCGCGAGCAAGACGAGCCAGTGCCGATCGTCGGCGAGCCAATTTTTTTATTGCGTGGGATGAAGATTAATCATCAGATTGGTTATAGAGGGTACGGATACTCTCGGAGGATGTATGAAGATTGCCATTTTGGGTTCAGGCTCATGGGGAACTGCAATCGCACTCCATTTGGCTCGGGCTGGACATGATATATCGTTGTGGAACCGCTCTCAGGAAAAAGTCGACCAAATGAATGCGACACGCTGTAATGAACAGTATCTTCCAGACTTTCCGTTCCCCGATAATATTCGGCTTACGGCATCGCTGGAGAAGGCAATCGTCGAGGCTGGATTGGTGATCTTTGTGGTTCCGTCTCAAGTGATGCGTACCGTTGTTGGACAAGCCGCTGCTGTACTCAATCCGGAAGTTCCGATATGCTGCGCTTCAAAAGGGATAGAGTCTGGAACGTTGATGACCATGGAAGAGGTGTTGCGAGATGTATTGCCTGTTCACTTTCATGCCCAACTAACTTTTTTGGCGGGTCCATCTTTTGCCAAAGAAGTGGCAGCCGGTTTACCGACTACAATTGTGACTGCTGCCCGATTTTCCAATGTTGCAGATACGGTTGCAGAGGTGTTTCATCATGAGATTTTTAGTTTTATTAGTTAGATTTCGGTATCATAGGATATGGCAAAGAAACAATTTCAACCTAATTCGTTGTATGTAAGATATGACAAGAATTCAAAACTCTGGATTCAAGTGAGAAAGAGAAACTATCTGTATTGGTATAAGTTTCTGCAAATCTGTTTACGAGAAAACTATAAGATTAATAAAAAGAAATATGTTGATTGGGATTTAGATACTATTCTTGAAACACCATTCGACATCTGGTGGAAGAAACATTGGAAAAAGTTATTTGGTATTAAACAAAGAGGTGATACTCCACTCTACTCTGTGTCAACATCAAGAATTAAAACTCAATCTATTCGTATTTCATTACTTGTTCATCAATATAGGCATGTAGGTAAGAACTTTGATATCTCTGAGAAGATTCAATTAGAAGAAACTGCAAAAAGATATCCTACTCATTTCCATTTTGAACAACATGGACATTTCAATCGTGATTATATTTCAAAACAGATTGGTGTATTGAAAGGAAGATTTAAAAAGACTATTACAAATGTTTGTAATGGTACTTTCCCATAAAAAAAGGAAATGGAAGTTAGACTGTAGTGAGGTCATAAACTAACTCCCAAATCCTGTGTGACAAACAAATAAAATTATTTCTTATATCGGTGAGGTGGCACTAGATACATGTTGTTATGATGTGTTCTATTATCTTTATGAACTTTGGCATATGCGTCTTTCATATCACATGAAGTAATATGTTTCATATCATTTGGTTTAGATTCATTCTGATACTTCTCTTGTCTAAGTTTCTCTTGTGCTTTCAAATTATCAGTTTGTTGATTCTCAAATCTTAATCTGTCTAGAATCGTATACATTAGAAATCCACCATGTCGTTTAGTGAATTTCTTCTCTTACGACTTTCTGCTATTTGTGTTCCTAATTCCTTAACTCTCATTCTTGCTCCTTCGAGTATGATTGATGTCAAAGTTCTATTGTCTAGTTCTTTGATTCGATTAAGGTCATGATATAAGTCATCAGGTATTTTCTTTAAGCACAAACTTTTCATATATTACTTCTCCAAATGTTGATGTGTTGATGATTGTTCGTTGATAGTATATTGAACAGGTCTTCTGATTTGCTCTCTGATA
>CAJWHX010000119.1 GCA_913040875.1 uncultured Pseudomonadota bacterium
TACCCATTGCGGACGGGTTTGGTCGCCGGCTCCCTTTACACGAGCCGTATTGGCATCTCCTGGATGAACAAAGATATCCTCGGCGTCGTTTTGCTTACGGGTGTACACAATATTCCCAGATGCATCAAACCGAGGTGCCATCTCTGAATGTTCAGAACTGGTAATCTGTTCTTTGGTTTTCCAGTCTTTCAGACTGAGGGTGTATACATCCCCTTTTCCAGTTGCATCACTAACAAAGAGAAGTTTTGTTCCATCAGCGCTAAACGATGGCCAAGACAAATCACCCGAAATGACATTCTCTGGAACGGGATAGGGAGGCTGCCCGTTGAATGAATACATATACAGTCGATTGGAACCTCCTTTGTGAGACCCTTCAAAAAGGAGCGCTTTGTTTGCAGAGTTCCAGGTCGGCGCAGCTGTCACTGTACCCGTCGACCCGCCGAAGGACGTTTGCTCAACTTTGAGGCCCATCTTTTCTGGAACGGATGTACTGCTGCCACCATCAATGTTTGCAACAAACAAGACAATGCTACCCGTTTGACCATTGATTTCAAATGCCACCTTCCGGCCGTCTGGAGACCATACTGGGTTCATTGCATGACCATCTGCGGGCACTTGTACTTGCTCTGCTTGAGCGAGTTGCATTCCCATCATCAACATTGTTGTAACCATCATTGTCCTTCCCTCTGTGATAGTGTTTGCCAGTTCGTCAGACCGGCTGCATTATTTCTTGTTTATAAGTTATTATTTGTACTCGTTGTCTCATTAATCTCAGTGTCATCGCCCTTTAATCGTCAATGACACTTGTCCCCATGTATACCATCGTGTGCCATCGGATTGAGTCCCGACATATGTCGACACACCTCCAAGCAAACCATCTCCAACATCCATACCTGCATAGGTTACACCTCCAGACATTCCCGAAGCCAAAAGACTCCCCTGTACAGGTATATAATCCGCTTGGTTAACAGTATATTCCACTTGACCTGCCGTTGGATTGATCCCCTGGGTCTGTACCATTGCAAACTCGGTTATGGGACCCATCAACACTTCCACATCATTGAATGTCATCGATGCCGCTAGCCAGCCAAATGCACCGTTGTAAATGGTGGGTGTAGCATCATATCCAACAACGCCTGATATCGTCCCTGCTTCTCCAGCACCAAAGGACCCATGGTAGCCAACCTGTGCGACAATCGATACGGTCTCCGTTATATCGTAGCCCATTCCAACGCCAATGCGGGTACCCACACCACTAAAGTCTACAGGTTGCCCGGACTCGGCAGAAGAACCTGCACTCGAACCGGCAAGACCTAAATCCAACCTCAAGCTACTAGACGTATTCTCTGATCTAGACCGACCGGCTGTCGCAACCGCATCGCTAGCACTTTCGCTGCCTTCTGGTTTCACAACAATGGTCTCCGCAGAACCTTGAGATACCGTAAATGAGGTACCCGCCATTGTATACTCTCCAAACGGTAGATACCCTTGAAATTTGCTGTCTTCTTGAATAACCTGCTGTGCAAAGGCCAATGCAAGTTGTTGATCCGGCAAAAATGGCATCATTCCAATCGTCAATTCTGGAACGGTTTCAAACTTCTTTGAAACCTTAATGGTAACGAAGGCATAGGTTGCATCAATTGAGTCGTACCATTGACGCACTCGGTCTGTTTCCTCAATTGCCAACGCTTTGGTCAATCGATCCTTCATCTCAGATACATGTCCAAGATTCCTAGATGCCTCGGCACCCAACAAATACATCTCTACCGTTGGCTCGGCTTTTGAAAAGTCAGATAGCTGCTGATATCGCTTCTCCACAGCCTCCCAGTTTCCTTTCTCACGAAACTGTTTCATGTCTTCAAGGATTCTAGTCATCTCGGCTCGTTCTGCATCCGCTGAATCCGCATATGCCACCGAGTGAACCAATATAACCGTTGCGAGAAGGCTCATTTCAATGCTCCATAGATTTGGATAAGGTGGGTTGACTGAGTGGATCGATACGCATCAAGGTCAACAGGACCATCGTATTGATTTGGGAATGGTGGAAGATGAACTGTATGATTCAAGTACAGTGTACTTTGAATGAGATGGACAGGAGATACTTCTAGTGTAACATTTTTTACCTTCACGATACCCCCCAAGGATCAAATAGCATTTTTGAATACGGATGAGTGGGTTCACCAATGGGCTGTTCGAGTGTCTCTATGACCTTTCCTTCGAGCATGACGTAAATCCGTTGGCACCATTGCGTCGCCTCTGCCATATCGTGTGTCACGAGAATACACCCCGAATCTTTAGGAAGATTTCCGAACAATGCCTCTAAAACAGAGTCCCTACGCTCTGGATCTAAGCCACTGGTCGGCTCATCAGCAACAATCAATTTGGGATTCAATGCAAGCACTCTAGCCAGCGTCACACGGCGCTGTTCCCCACCCGACATCTCTCTCGGAAGCGCATGCAGTCGTTCTTTCAATCCAAGGGACCCCAACAATTTCTCGGCTTCCATCTTGGCCTCGCCAGAAGATTTCCCACCCAATACTTTATAGGTCTCCGTGATGTGTTCAAGTGCGGTTTGCTGTGGATTGAGAGCCGACATCGAATCCTGCGGAACATATTGAAACTTAGACCGCAACGGTCTTCGCTCTCGTTCACTGAGACCATCCCATCGACCACCATCCAGCCAAATCTCACCACTCGTCGGCTCTTCTAATCCTAGAATCATTCTAGAAACGGTTGTCTTTCCAGACCCTGATTGACCAACCAGCGCAACGATCTCACCGGGAGCCACTTGAATATCCACCCCCCTCACAGCATGAACATATCGTACGGGTGACCATGGAAAAGTGCCACTCTGCTCAAAGGTTTTGACCAACTCTTTCACAGATACGATCATTCGCCCTCCAAACCATGAGGTTGTAGTCTCACAACTGCATCGGCGATTCTTTCTACTGTATCTTCGTGATGACTGATGAGTACCAAACCGGCTCCATTTTGACGAACGACTTTGATCAGCAGTTCAATCACTGCCCGACGCAAAACTGGATCCAGTCCAGTTTCTGGTTCATCCGCGATCACCAACTGTGGATTGGGAGCAATGGCAATCGCCAACGCAGCTCGTTGACACATCCCGCCACTGAGTTCACTGGGCAAAGCGGCTACAGAAGCACTGTCCAGTCCAACTTGTCCAAGAATTCGCAATATTTCTTTGGAAAGAGAGGTCGGAGGAGTCTCTCTTCTTGCGATGGCCATTTCCATCTGACGACCGATTGTCCGACCAGGATTGAGTGCAGACGATGCAGACTGAGGAGAGTAGGTCAAAAAGTGCCCTCTTAAATGTTGCGTCTGCTTCAACAATCTTTTTTGCGCAGTCATTCCTTTACCCACAACATCTTGGAACCAATTTTTCTTTG
This sequence comes from uncultured Pseudomonadota bacterium, assembly GCA_913040875.1. The sequence continues at coordinate 3,411 of CAJWHX010000119.1, forward strand.
GATCAATTGTTGGGTAGCATAGAGAGCCTCCTAGCAATCCTGGAGATACATCGAGTACAGACATCATAGCTCGTGCCGTCAATGATTTACCGGATCCACTAGGACCACAGAGTGCAGTTACTTGTTCCGGAAAAATATCGACGTCAATCCCCTTCACCAAATCTCGTTCTGATGTGGCAATCCATAAATCTCTCAGTTCAATCAATTGACTCATCGTGCCTCCGCTGCTTTGGTTAGAGCCGTAGCCGTCATCACAACCAGTCCCAACAATCCTAAGCCAACAAACAAGACGTGCGCAGAATCAATCCCCAATGCAAGCCACAAATACCCTTCCTTCAATAGATCTGCCCAAGATCGCAAATTATCGGAATGCGTAAAAGAGGATTGATCTTCTACAACAGCCAAATAAGATAGAGCCACTTCTAAAAATGCCACCGTCATCATCGCCTCTGCACCTTGACGCACCAACACAGGACGAAGATTTAACACAACGATGTGATGGATATAAATCCGCCAAGCACCAAAACCATGTGCTTTCAGAGCCTCTACAAATCGGGTGCCGCCCAATCGAGCAGCCACGGCTCCAGCCTCGTCAATCGCCCCAGGCGCGCACAGTACTGCCCACACGACAGCTAGCGGCATCAAGGTTCTCCAATCCATCGGTAACAACAACGCCACAACCAACACAACCACCATTCGGGGCAAGGCCCCAATGATCTCTCCACCAAACTGCAGCACAGCCTGTAACTTTGGTGCCTGAACACAACGAATCAATCCGCCAATCATTCCAAAAAGAGCCACCAAAGCACCAGCAACAAAAGACGGCACAGCGATCACTCGAGCCCCTTGTGTGGCATACTCAATGAGTGGGCGCCCGTTCATATCGGTTCCAAGTGGCCAATGCTCCCAAGGCTTCAAACTCCGTTGTGACCTATCGATTGTACTGGGCAGATCAGGTGCGTTCCATGCCAATACCAGCAAAATGACAAAGCAGAACACCGCCATAAGAATGTAGACATGTCTACGGTTCATACTTGGACCTCATCCAAATCGATTTTTGGAGCTCGTCGTTGATGGAGATTTTGTGCCACCTCCACAATCGCTTGAAACAGCAGTAAACCGGATGACAACGTCGCGAACACTGTGGCGGCAGCAAGAACAACACCAAAATCTTGCATTAGGGTGCCGCGCCATAGTAAGGCACCAAATCCATCTACACGAACAATCACTTCAACGATCACAGCCCCGCTCAAGAGATGAACAATCCTAGATCGATACTGCCCCACAAGTGCACCGGCAAGATTGGGTAGGGTGTTCGCAAAATTACCTTCTCCACGCAACACGGATATCCCAACATAGCGTTGCTGATTCTCCTGCTCAAACATTGAACGATTGCCCAAAATGGCACCGCTGAGGGCACCATCTGCAATACCAAGTGTTAGAGCCGCGGCGATCATTCGCATCCAATAGCCGAGTCCTTCATCCTCTGCACCAGCAAAATTAATCTCTACCACAGCAGCGGCAAGCAATGCCAAGACCACCACCGGCAACACATTCAAAAATACAAGCAATGGGTCCCAACGTTTCGATGGCTGTTGAAATGCTCCCAATGTAGAGCCGAGGGTAATGGGAATGAGTGCCAGTCCGATCAACAACAAGGTATTTGGAATCGTTAAAAGCATCAATTCTATTACAGGTTTCCCTGTCAACACACGCCAGGAATCGCCAAAGTCAAGTTGAACCGCAGAGCTAACCCAATGCGTATAAAACTCAAACGGTCCCTTATCTAGATTCCATCGAGCTGCGAGTTCTTCTCCCCCCGTACAAATACTCGGTGGACAAATAATCTCCGCAGGATTCCCAGGCAACGCCCAAATCATCGCCGTGATTAAAGCCGGTACCAAAAGAGGCAATGCAAAGGCTACTGTCGCCCTTGCCAATGGCTGGATCCACCAAAACTTCACAGGCTTCTATTCCACTCCAATGAGAGCGGCTTTTGGGACACCCCCTCAACTAAGATGATTCAAATGAGATGATTCAAATGAGATGATTCAAACGATGATTACTTGGACACATACCAACGGTTGATGTCGGTAAAATAATAGTATGGAGAGATGGTGATATCCTTGACTTCTGCACGCCAAGCTGACTTGGTATCCAGCTTCCATAAAAACAAGTATGGTAGATCATCCGCCAGTTGAGAATGCAACTTGTGATACGCATTCTTTGCGGTATCAGTCGTTCTCGCCTTTTCATATTCCATTAACGTCGCATCAACTTCAGGATTGGAGTAATTAAAGATGTTGTGACGGCCTTGAAACTTGGTCTCCGAACGAGTCTGGAACAAATCGTTCACATCCTCATTGATGCCAAACGACCATTTTCCAATCAACATGTCATAATCGTTGCTAAGCTGTCCAGTGATCGCTTTGCGATTCCAATCATCAGATGAGATTTTGAAGATTCGTGTTTGAAAACCGGCTTCCTGCAATTGGTTTCCAATCTGTGTGAGCAAATCCGTCGCTTCCTTACCGAGTTTGGCATCCATACCGATTCGAAGCGCAACAGGCTTGCCCTCGTTGAACCACAACCCGTTCTTTTCTAAGCCAGCAGCGGTCAATAACGCATCGGCTTTGCGACGATCTGCAAACTCTACTGGTGGAACTTCGTGATTGTAATAGGCACTCGATTGTACAAAGGGACCCGAAATAAACTCACAGGGAGACTCCTTGTCATTCTTGTCAAATCCAATACTCTTTTCACGCAACTCACTGCGATCCAAGCTGTAGTTCAAAGCCTGACGAACTTCTTTCTTCGCCAGCGGACCTGAATCTGTATTGAGGGCAATAAACCACCACGAACGCAAGTCATAGCTTCGAAGCTGTACTTCACTCTCTGTCTGTAACTCTGGCCGATAAATCGGAGGTACACTGATAATACCGTGCATCGCACCATTTCTCAGCGTACTAATCTGTACTGCAGGGTCTTGCGCTTGAGACAACTTCATCTCTTTGATCTTCGGACTGTGATGAGACGTCTTGGTGTGGGCTTCGAATCGCGCCGCTTTGGTACCTAAGACTCCCTTCATCGGACCAGTTCCCACCGGCTGGTTTGCAAACTCGGTATCCGGTTGTACATTTGTAGACGAGAATTCTGACTTGGGTAGTACAAAGAACTTCAAGCGTTCACGTGGATTGTGATAGACACGCTTAAAGGTAACCTTTGCGACATTTGACTTCTCGACTGTACAGCCAGAAAGATGTTCACGATAGTAATGGGCTATCGGTGAAGGGGTTCGAATATTCAACATCGCATCAATGGTGAAACAAATATCGTTGGCTGTGAACTTTTTTCCATTGTGCCAAGTAATTCCTTCTTTGATGGTCAATCGAAGAGACTTACCTGCATCTTCAATTTTGGTTTGAGATTCATCGATCAATCGACTCGTCAAAGAGTTGTCGGTTGGGTTGTTGTAATACAATCGATCAAAGTACAGCTCATGCGCCCGATTGTCTACCATCGTTGTGGCAAACAAAGGATTCAGAGTAATCGGCAGAGCCTCGTCATAAAACTTGACTTCCACTGCAGTTCCAAGAACCGCAGAGGTGAGCAATACACCACCAAGCATCCAAGATTTTTTCATACGCGTTGTCCTCCAAGACAAAACCATTGTAATTTGTATACCACAAAGGGGCTATTCTTATTCCCTCAATTGGCGGCTCCAGGAACCCCTGCAGAACGTCCAAGCCTGATTTGTAAGGTTCCAAGCGGATGACCAGCAACTTTAAACGCTGGAAAATCGCCATTGTATTTATGAATCATATCCTGTGCACGCAATGGATATCTATTCTCAACATCCCAAGCAGCAAAACTCGTCAAAAAGAGAGCATCCTTAGAATTTTGTAGGGCAAGGTCTCGCGCATTCAGTCGTAGTCGTCCTGAATCTTCTCGCTGATCGAGACGCTCCGCAACCATTACTCCCGCAATGAGAACAGCCTGCTCAGCAAAGTCCGCAAACAATGGATAAAATGGCTCCTCTTTACCTTGACTCGCCTTCATGGATTCTAGTATATCGAGTTCCAACTGACTCGCTGCATCCAAAACACTTGGGACATCGAGATTCCCTTCTGGTAATACACAACTGAGGAGGATCTTTGCCAGGAGACTCTTCTCAGACCAAACATTGAGTGTGTCAGATGGCGCATCTGAAAACTGTAACGCATACAGAAACAGAGCATCATCTGCAACTAGATTCCGGCTTAGAAACAGCCAGCCTTCATTCATTGCTTCCGGCTTTAACTCAGCCAATATTCCCTCTGATTGAGATTTGGCGGTGTCAAACTCCATTGGAACAACCCACGGGGCCATAAACACATCGATCCATCGCTCATCAATTGTTGCCTGCTTTGCAGCCTCGCGAGCTACGGCTTCATACCATCTTGACCGCACCCACAACTCTGTCGTATCGGTCGCATCTGAACTCGCGCCCTCGACCGTGGTTGAGATCGTAAAGTGGGGTATCGACTCTGGCCGAAACTTGGCACCCATTTTCACTGGAGGAACATTGACAAAGGATCCCTCTATGATTTTGTCGGACGTCCAGCCACCATCTAATACGGATGACCATTGAGTCGACATGCCTTTCAATTTTTCATCTTCTACAGATGCAAAATCAGTCTTTGCAGTTTCATATTGGGCAAGCACACTCCGTGCGACACCTCGAAGATACAACGTATCATTGCCGTCTTCATCTTGTCGATCTGTATCATAGATGTGATTGGTCGCGTGAGCGTGCATCAACGTTGCCTGACGATATACAGACGCAAACTCTGAATACATACGAACTGCACTGGCGCCGGAGGATCCACTGAGTGCACTTTCATAATCTCGGTTGAACAAGGCCGTCCAACCGGGATCACCTTCGAACTTCCCACGCCAATTTGCATCGGCTGCCTTGAATACCCAAGTACGTTCTACATCTGCCGCACTCCATACGTTTGCAGGCGCCGCAGATCCTTCTTCACTAGGTTCAGTCGAGTCATCCGAGCACCCTAATAAAGCAACCAGCATTATCACGTTCATCATTGGCAAAATCCCACGTCACCTTGAGTCGCGGACACACACAAACTCATGGCACCTTTGGTCGATTGACCAGATGCTTTCGCATAATCGATCCATTCCTTTGCAAAGTTTTTAGCCTGACCACGGTAACTCTCTGCTTTTGCTTTGGGTGCTGCTGCTTTAACAGTAAATCCTTTTGCCATAATTCTGTAATTCCTTCACTTTCATTATACAGTGATATTATGTATATGTCAATAAGAATCCTCTTCCCATTCCTGTTTGTGGATAACCCTACCTGGTCCTCCAATACCTGCTTTGGGGGCAAGTTTAATATATGATAAG
>CAJWHX010000120.1 GCA_913040875.1 uncultured Pseudomonadota bacterium
GAAGAACATTCTTTATTCCAAACAAACCAACTACTAAAAGAAGGAAAAGAAGAATTGATTCAAACGGTGACGGACTACATTCGTCCATGGCGGTCCTTATTGTCTGATCAATTGACCAGTCACTACGACGAAGAGAATGTAGAGCGTTTACTGGCACAGTATGGAACGGCTTTTGACGCTACGTACCAGCGTCTTAGACCCATTAATGAAATACTAATGGACGTTGAACAACTGGAACTTCTCAAGCAAAAGGATGGTCCGATTGTAAAACTTCTTACAGTAGATGATAAGGAACGCGCGTATTTACGGGTCTATCAACAACACAACCTCCTATTGAGCGATATGCTCCCCGTCATCGATAATTTTGGATTGCAGGTGGTGGATCAATTTGCTGATCCAGTGTCTTTCAACAGTGGTGAACGGTATACAATCGATACCTTTAGACTTGCAGAATCTTCAGACTTTACCATGAAGGATATTCGTGAACATGCAGATTCAATAGCAGAAGGCTTGGAAGCGGCTCTCGTTGGGAATGTCTCAACAGGGGTTCTAAACTGGATGGTGTTGCGCGCAGGCTTAGATTGGAAAGCGGTTGATATGTTCCGCGCGATTTTTGGATATGCTCGGCAATTAGGATTGTCTCAATCAGATTCACGTCTCCAGAATATTCTGCTTAGCAATGTCCCACTCGTGAAAGCGTTGTGGAACTTCTTTGAAGCGAAGTTCAATCCAAATTTAGAAGGTGATCGAGCAGCCCAGATGGCAGCGGCCTCAGATGAATGTGAAACGTTGATTCGTGCACTCACAGATCAAGTTCGAGATTTGGTCTTTCGTACGGTCTTTAATTTAATGGACAGCATGCTGAGAACAAACTTCTATCGCAGCGATAGACAGTTCCACTACATATCGTTCAAGATTGATTGTACCAAAGTTCACAATATGCCGGCGCCACGAATGATGGTAGAAGTCTATGTTCATCACGTAGAAATGGAAGGGATTCACTTGCGTGGTGGAAAGATTGCACGTGGAGGGATTCGATGGTCCGATAGGTCTGACTTCCGTCGCGAAGTACTGGATTTGGTTGCTACGCAGATGATTAAAAACGTCCTGATTGTTCCTGAAGGTGCCAAAGGTGGTTTCCGAATGAAGCATCAAGTAGCCGATTGGGCAGAGCGTCGTCGTAAGGCTGATGAATTGTACAAGGTACTCATTCGTGGATTGCTTGATGTGACGGACAATCAAGTGGATGGAGAAATCGTCCATCCCCCAGAGGTTGTTCGACATGATGCGGTAGATCCATATCTGGTTGTGGCGGCTGATAAGGGTACCGCGCACTTGTCAGATACCGCCAATGGTCTCTCTGCAGAATACGGTTTCTGGTTGGGGGACGCGTTTGCCAGTGGTGGATCGAATGGCTACGATCACAAAGCGGTGGGCATTACAGCACGTGGTGGATGGACAACTGTCTTGCGCCATTTTGAAGAGATGGGTCTCGATCCTGAGAAAGAAGAATATTCTGCGATAGCGATTGGAGATCCAGCGGGGGACGTCTTTGGAAATGGTGTGGTGTATTTGATGCAGAAAACACAGTGTACCAACCAGATGAGATTGCTTGGTGCTTTTAATCACAAGCACATTTTCTTGGACCCCAACCCGAATCCATTAGAGGCTTACAAAGAGCGTGTTCGTCTTTTTGAAAATGTACAGGGCTGGGAACATTACAACACGGATTTGATATCTAAGGGTGGCGGTGTATTCTCTCGTTCTGCCAAATCAATTACCATTTCAACAGAAGTGCAGCAGATGCTCGGTTTACTCAAAGACCAAACAGAACTGGCGCCAGAAGTTGTGATACGAATACTTCTGCGATTGGATGTGGATTTACTTTGGAATGGCGGGATTGGTACCTATGTGAAGGCGACCGATGAAACCCACATGGATGCAGGAGATCCGAGCAACGACAATCTGCGCGTGAATGGAAGTGAAATTCGTGCCCGTATCGTTGGAGAAGGTGGAAATCTTGGGTTTACCCAAAATGGTCGAATTGAATATGCTCTGAGCGGTGGTCGTTTGAATACAGATGCGATTGACAACTCTGGTGGGGTTGACATGTCTGACCATGAGGTCAATTTGAAGATCCTCTTGAATCCACTGGTGGCAAATGGTTCTTTGGCACTTGACGATAGAAATACACTGCTGGAGAGTATGACAGAAGAAGTTGCTCAAGATGTTCTACGAAACAATGACTGTCACGGACGTCAACTCTCGCTGGATAAGCTGCGTTCTGAAGCCGACCCGATGGCCTTCTCGATTGCCATTCAGTGGGTTTGTACCCGTTCAAATGCATCAAGGGTCTTTCTTCGACTGCCCTCAGATGAGGAATTGGCGAAACGTCAAACGTTGGGCAAAGGTTTAACTAGACCAGAGCTGGCTGTGATCGCTGCACACATCAAGATGCATGTGTTTAAAGATCTTTTGGATGCAGATCCATCTTTGATACCAGACTTTGACAAGCGAGTATTGGCGTACTTCCCAGAAAAGATTCAAAATCAGTACTCTGCTGATGTTGGCAATCATATGTTGAAAACCAGTATTGGTATGACTGTTCTGTTGAATGAGATTATGGGAGATGCTGGAGCACTTCTGTTTCCAATGCTCAACGATATTACCGATGCCAGCAGTATTGATATTGTGCGGTCATGGCTTGTTGCGATGGATGCGATTGGCGCAGATGGTCTGAAAGAACAGCTGAAAGGATTGGACCTTCAGGCACAGTATGCGGCTTGGGTAGCGATTACGAAGCCTCTCAACTCAATGATGGGTACCTGGTTGTTTGCGGGGAGTTTGCCGGATGCCGGTCGTCAAGCAAAACTCCAAGCGGTCTTGAAAGCCATGCCAAGACTGGTGGGTTCCAAAGATAAAGAGCGTATGCAACGCGATGTTGAAGAGTTGATGAATAAGGACGTTCCGGCCGTTTTGGCAACACGAATTGTGGCCTTGGAAGATGTGGCCTTAGCCGATCAAATTTCTTTGACAATGAATGATTTGAGTCAGGTGAACAGCAAAACCATCAGCTACTTGGCGATTGGCGAAGCGAGTTTGTTTGTTCAAACCATTCGAACCCTCGAAGACCGACGAGCCATTGGCGGTTGGGATCCCGCTGCGAATGCAATCTTGCGAAGTCGGTTTTTACATCAATTGAAGCTATTGGTAGATATGGTAGATTTGGAAGATGAAACCACATTGGGGACCGACCGTGTTGCATTCAGATTGCGACTCTATCATTTTGCAGGAATCTATGCGGAGATGAAAACCATTATTGTGGATGGTGTAGACCTCGCTGGTTTGGTCGTGGCAAATGCACGTGCACAGGCCATTATTCGAAGCATGTCTAGTGCGGGTACCAAGTTGGTTGGCTCTGGATACAAAGGGTAAATCATGGGTCTAATTTTGGCGAGTGGCTCGCCCCGCAGAAAAGAATTGCTGGAGTGTTCAGCGGTGTCTCTTCTGGCGGTAGAGCCGGCCAATATCCCCGAGGTTCGAAGTTCCGAAGAGGAACCGATAGCCTATTGTCAACGTCTGGCCCATGAGAAGGCGAGTGTCTCGAGTCGTAAGGGACATTGGGTTTTAGCTGCAGATACGATTGTCGTTGATGGCACGGACATCTTTGAGAAGCCCAATGACGCAGAAGATGCCTTTCAAATGCTAAGGCACATTGCGAATGTTGGATGGCACGATGTTGTGTCCGCATGGGCTTTGCGCTACGTTCCATTTGATGATGAAGAGGAAATTTGGATGGAAGGGTGTTCTGTCTCCAGCGTTCGTTTTCGATCGTTGTTGGATTCAGAGATTCTATCCTATATCCAAACTGGCGAGCCATTTGATAAGGCTGGAGGCTATGGGATTCAAGGGAAAGGCGCTGCATTGGTCCAAGACATCAAAGGTTCCTACAGCAACATTGTTGGGCTCCCATTGGCAGAAGTACTGGCTGCGTTAAGGGAACACTCCGTCATCTGAAATCTGGCGTTGCCGGAACAACTACAGCAGAAGTAAATACAGAGAGGCCCCTGATGGGTATTGCAGACAATTTGCAGAGCGTGCAAGATAGAATCCAAAAGGCTACCATAGCGGCGAATCGCCCACAGGGAAGCGTACGTTTACTCGCGGCATCAAAGAGAACGGATGCCTCTGGAATCATTGAGACGATTGGACTAGGACATACGTTGTTTGGAGAGAATCGAGCACAGGCTTTGAGAGACAAGTATGATGTGGTTGCACCTCAGTATCCATCTGCAGAATGGCACTTCATCGGCTATTTACAGAAGAACAAAGTGAAGTACATTGTAGGTCGCGCATCGATGGTTCATTCCTTGGATTCGTTAGAGTTGGCAATGGCGCTGTCCAATCGGATTGATCAACAGCGCAATATCGGCGTTGAACTGAAACCTATGTCTGTATTGGTTCAGATTAAATTGGGTAGTGAAGACAGTAAAACAGGAATTGATCCTGAGGCTGGAATGGCTTTGATGCATCGATTGATGGAGTTGCCCAATTTGAGGCTTCGCGGATTGATGAACATTGCCCCATTGGAAGGAGACCCCGAGCAGTGGTTTGCCGAGATGGCAAACCTGGCTGAGCGTGCCAAGAAATCCGGCTTTCCGATGAACGAGATGTCGATGGGGATGAGTGGGGATATGGAACAGGCGATTCAATATGGTTCCACGATTGTGCGAGTGGGCTCCGATATTTATCTACGGGATGTGTAAGCATTGCGAAGAGGTGGTGTCCTGGATATGAATGACCGACTGTATCAATCATATACAATCGAATATGATCATAATTGATCTGGATGTTACATGTACAAAGGTATCCCCATTTGTATGGAGTATTTATGAAACGAATTTTCAGTATTTGTACGTTAGTATCTATTTTTATCGCCGCACCAGTTCTCGCCAAAGAATCTTTTGATACAACTGTAGAGTCGGTATGGAAAAATTTACCGAGTTCTGCGAGTCAGTGTGCTGATTATGATTATTTTCCTGAAGGCGGCATGCAAAACTTCTGGTGTCATGTTTCTAAGGATGTATCCCTTCAATTTTTAGAGCAGGCAACAGGTCAGAAAATATATCTTTCGGGCCCGCATGCTACTGGGCTGAAGTTGGATGATAAAACAGGGTTTGGGCATTACAATCCCAAGTTTGTAGAGGCACTTTCTAAACTGGTTATCCCATCTAAGGAAGAAACCACACTTACCGCCCAAACACAATCGGTATACAATAGTCATGTGCGTCCTTTGGCTCGGATTCACTTCGTCACATTACAAAAGCTGCGCAACAATCCTGAATGTGCACAAAAAGAAATGCTTCAATACAAAGCCAACATCAAGAAACCTGAGGCTGAACAAGAAGAGTGGTACAATGAACGATGGTTCTATTTTATGAACGCCAAATTTTGCGCAACTGCGAAAGTGGATACGTTGTTTGATGATGGTTTCGACGGTGGACACAATGGCAATGTTGTGAAGACAGCGACAGGGTTTTGGCTTCGGCGTTCAATGGATGAAACCCAATCCAGTTTCGCAACCGCTCTTGAAACCCTATTGCAAACATATGATGCTGAGTGGTTGAGTCAGCAAAAAAGTCGATAGTGTTATTGCCAAGTCAGATTACTGTCATCCGGTGGTAAATGCATTTCCATCCCTTGAGTGCCTTGCAGTCGTTCTAGATAGGCGAGAGTCAATCGATTGATAAGGGTATGAGCCTCCGGTATGGGCATATAGCCGTCACCGCAGTCAGGGTAGGTATTGACAAAATCACAGGCGTTGGAGAATGTATAGTGTCCTGTCTTTTCCACGATACCGTAGTTCTTCTCTTCAGATCCGATTCGATCGAAGATGGCATTAACCAATGGGTCAACCGGTGTTGTTGTATCATACTCACCCCCTAAGACCAGTGTCGGTACAGTGATGGAGTCGATACCTCCAATCAGTGTTTCCAACGCTGCAGGGGTCATCGAAACTGCTCCCCACACGCGTTCATCGATTGAATCGTAGACACCAGATCCTTCAGCATTGGCAATCTCTTCGACGTGATCACAAAGCCAGCCACCATATTCAGCACAGTGTGCCGCTGTAAGATCTGTGTCTAAATACCCACCGGTGATAGCATGAACGGTGTAGCCACCAAAAGAATGACCGGCCACTGCAAATCCAGCCTCAGGATTCACACAGTCTGAAAATTCACTTTGCTCCACCAGCCAATCATAGACATCAGAGATGTCTTGAGGTCTACGTAGAATCAGTTCAGGTTTTCGAGATTCATCGTTGTCAAAGATGGTGTTTCCTACATGGTTTGGAGCAACGACCAAATATCCATGCGAGGTTAAAAACTCCGCTAAAAAATAGGACTGGTAAGCCATGCCTGTATTTCCATGACTGAATACCAGGACAGGTCTCTCTACAGAACAATCCACCCCACCACCGTTTGCCGCCGTTCCTTCCTTTAAATCTCCGTACCGATGTAGGCTGTCAGATGGCGTTTGACTCGGATACCAAATTTGGGTTGGTAGTGTAAGTCCATCGGTTGATGTGACATTGACAACACGTGAGACCACGGACTCATTTCCTTTGGCTGTCGGATCTACAAGTCTGACTTCGATGCCAGTGTCCTTGTCTGATTGGCATGATACTGTGAGTGTGAGCGCAGATAGTAGAACCAAACGCATGATGCTCTCCAAATTAAATGATTGAGTTACTATAGCACCTATATCAAATGTGACGATGATATCGACACAGTATACAATTGAACTTACAGGTTTGAATCTAGACTATCGCACGGTCAGAATCTTTTGCATTTGGATGCTGAGTCGCCATTCTGGATTCCGCAAACAAAATTGTACGACGGCTGACCGATGCTCAATTACATCATCGTTATAGAGAGGCTGGAGATATCGATAGTCTGCTTCAAAGTGTTCAAAGTTGCTCGGATGCATCTCTGCTTCAGGTTGGGGATAGACCAGCTTGAGTTCTGAGGCTTTCGTGACCACAATGGTACTTCTAGGTTTGGGGGAGACGCAGACCCAGTCGATACCTCTCGGTACCGGCTTGGTGCCGTTGGTTTCAACGGCGACGTAGATTCCTCGCTGTTTGCAAGCCTCAATCAATGCCTCATCGAGCTGTAAGAGAGGCTCTCCACCGGTAAATACAACCATAGGACTGCCTGTGCCCTGCCAGACAGATAAAATGGTGTCTACGATCGCTTGTGCTTCGTATCGTCCACCGTACGTCCCATCGATCCCTACAAAGTCCGTATCACAGAATCTACAGGCGGCCTTTTCCCTAGACTTTTCCAATCCAGACCAGAGATTGCATCCAGAAAAACGACAAAATACAGCCGCTCGCCCTGCGTGAAAGCCTTCTCCTTGCAGGGTGTAGAACATTTCTTTAATGGCGTATCTTTTGGTGGGCATCGACGCGGAGTGTATTCTATTGAGTCGATTTTGTCAAGGTGTTGGTGTGATGCATTTTGTAGTTCTTCAGGAGGCTATTCCAACACAAATTCGCTCAGATCACCTTCCGCAGTAACAGAATAGGTCTCCGTCTCTAGAGAGCTGACGTCGACTGAATATTGGAGTATCAACCAAATGTAGGTTTCCCCACTGGATCCATAATCAAACTCCAATGCATGCTCATCGGTTTGTGTGACCAGAATGGACGAGATGGTTTCAGAATCCCATTCAATGGTATGCTCAACGTGCAACATCTTACTATCATCTACAGAGAGTACCAAGGATGACTCAAGTTCTGTGGATTCACCGATTACTGTAATTACAATGCCATCTGAGTCGACTTCAAGCTCTGGCAGAGACTCAGCGCTGATACCTGTATCTGGAGTACCACTGTCCGGAACACCTTCGGGTGAAACAGGGCGGTCTGAATGTCCGATCAGTTTATCTTGTGTACTGGGGAGGCACGCAGTTATGAGTAGGACGGTGACGACCGAATATAATGGGTGCATAGGTTGACCAGTATTAGGCGTGGAGGTATCTCCAGTATACACTACATATCCACGTTTGGCCGCACCAATCTAAAACCGCAAACCTCTAACTTGTAATCCATCTTGAATTGTCTCATGATAGCCAAATGAATAAACTCGGGGTGATGTGCCCAAGCCCCACCTTTGGTGTAAATTTGATCTGGATTGGAAACATCCACACAGAAGTCTGATACGTTTCCGGCGAGCCCTTGAACGCCATACACACTGCAGTCTAAGGGGTGTTCATAGATGGTAGATGGAAGGACTCTGCCTTCTCGATGTCCTCGAACGCTAGCCCAAGTGGGCTCAAAATAACTGCCCCATGGCAATATACGCTCGTCGACTCCACGACCAGATTTTTCCCATTCTTCAGGGGTTGGCAGACGCCACTGCTTTCCTGTTTTTTTACTGTACCAATTCGCATATGCCATTGCGTCTTTTCCCGTAATCATGATGACAGGCCAGTCGAGCTCCCAACGATCTCCCTGTGGGTCTGGCTCAATGGTAAATCTTTTCGTGTCGTCATGCCAAGTGTAGAGTCGTACCGATTCTGAACCAGATATCGCATTGGTTCGAGGCACATGTTGCATGGCACGAGGAACTCCTTCTGTTGCGAGTAAATCGTGCAAGAATTCCAAATATTGACGATTGGTAATGGGGTACTTCTGCATGATGAAACAGTCTACATAAACTGAACGCCTAGGATTACTGGGTTCCGTAGGGCTTCCAATGACGCAGGCTCCACCAGGAACCCAGC
>CAJWHX010000121.1 GCA_913040875.1 uncultured Pseudomonadota bacterium
TGGTATATATTGACGATTGGTCTGTCTCAAGCCTCTGAAGATTCAAAAGCCTCTATTCATGTGCGAGTGGAACACCTTCCACTTCCCGAAAACACAAGTGGTTTAAACAGTACACTGAATCGATGGACCCCGTGGATTGTGTATTCCAACAACGACTGGATGATCAAAGGGACCTTAGTCGCAAATGCCCAATCTCAGCAGTCGAGCACGTCTGAAACCACGGAACAAGCGCTGCTCTCTCAAACGCTTTTGGGACTTGAAGGAGAGCGAATCGTACCTTTAAACAACTTAGACTGGACCATTGGATTTGGACTCCACAGCAACCTTCCCATCGTACGACAATACTCTTCACAGTTTACGGAATCAGAGCAAAAAGATGTCGATGCACAAACACAAAACCAACAAGCTGAACTTTCATTTACGCGTATGCGCATCCCTTGTACTGTACAGATTCCCATTCAAAAACACCTTCAAGTCGGCTTGGGGTTTCAAGTTTCATACACCATTCAACGTAGTCAGAGTGACTTCACAACCTATTTGAATACGGCATTGTACAGCTCTCCAATTCTGACGATCCAAACCCGTTAAGTAATTGAACAAATTTCAGCATCTCAAGGGTACTCTACGAGGGCGATCAGAAGGATATAGATCTTTTGACACTGCCCCGCATTTATGATACATGTGCACACCAGAATTTATATCGGTACTTTTCTTGGACGTTGATCATGAATATTATTCCCAATCCTACGTTACTCTTACTCCAGTTACTCCCATTTTTCGTAACAATAGCCGGACTGTATCTCATACTGTTTAAACCCATGTTTGACTATTTGGAAGAACGAGATGGGGCATCGTCAGGTGCTACAGATACTGCAAAAGATCTAGAGACTGATGTACGAACTAAAAAGTCAGAAATCACTGCAAAAATTCAGACAGCCCTAAAAGAAAGTTCTGAAGCACGCGCCTCAGCGCGAAAGGATCTGATGGCAGAATACAACAACTTTGTACAGGCCAAAAGGCAAGAAGCAGAAAAGGAGATCAAAGAGGCAACCCAAGCGATCGCCATTGAAAAATCTGCCGCTCGTCAAGAAGTTCACGTACAGGCTGAAGCGTTTGCAAATGAGATCGCAAGTCAAATCATTGGTCGAAATATCGCATAGTATACAGGTTGTATTGGAAAATATACGCACACTCACATTTGAGGAAAGCATGTCAAAATTCATTTTCAAATCGTTCCCGCAGCTGGTTGTCGTTGCAAGTTTGTTGCTATCTAGCAATCAAGCATATGCATCTGAGGGTCCTATGGACCCTGTGCCACAGTTCGTAAACCTTTTGATTCTGATTGGAATCAGTATCTTTGTATACCAGAAAAAGATCAAACCCATATTGGTTGCTCGTGCCGAGCAAATCAAAAGTGAACTGGAGAAGGGACAAAAAGAACTAGAGATTGCTCAAGCCCACGCCGAAGAGGTCAATAAAGAATACAGTGAGCTCGATGAGAGAATTGCACAGATCCATAGTCAGGCTCAAGAAGATATCGCTGCAATGAAAACAGGCTTCGCAGAGCAAATGAAGGCAGAAGAAAGTCGTATTGCAAGTTCAACACAACGCTCTATTCAAGATGAATTGTCTCGTGCAAAGAAGGAACTACACGAAGAAAGTGTAGATATCGCATTGACGATTGCTGAAAATCTCGTCAAAAACAACGTCACTGTTGAAGATCAAAACCGATTCAAACAACAATTCATTCACGCCGTTGAAAAGGAAGGTAGCAATGTCTAATCGGTCACTTGCCAAACGATATGCCAGAGCCCTCTTTTCAATTGCGGAAGAAGAGAACCTGATTGAACAGTTCAATTCAGAGTTGGAGGCTTTCAGTG
This sequence comes from uncultured Pseudomonadota bacterium, assembly GCA_913040875.1. The sequence goes on from CAJWHX010000121.1 coordinate 1,881, forward strand.
AAGCATTCTCTCACAATGACGGAGAATTGCTTACTGCGTTGACAACACCCGTATTCAAACTCCAAGAGAGAAAGCAAGTCGTTACGGTACTCTCTGAAAAGATGGGTGTGCATGTCATGGTTCAAAATTTTATGTTCCTTCTTCTAGAAAAGGAGCGAATCGCACTTCACTTTGAAATCGCACAGGTATTTCAAAGCATGACTGACGCCAAAGCTGGTCGCGTACGAGCAAGAGTACAAACCGCCCAAGAACTCTCAGAGGCTGAACAAACTGAGATCCGATCCACTTTGGCTCAATCCATACAAACCACTCCGGAGAACTTGGTCATTGAGTTCAGCGTTAATGAAGGGCTTATCGGTGGTGTATGGGCAAAGGTCGGAGATACAACGTACGATGCGACCATACGGTCTAAGCTTCAAGATATGAAAGTCACACTCTTGAACTGATCATCCTCTAAACACTTTATCATTATACTCTAACAGTTAATCTAAACACAAGGACTCCCCATGAAGATTCGAGCAGACGAAATCAGTGAAATCCTGAAAGATCAAATTAAAAATTATAAAGAACGTGTCAGTGTTTCTGACACCGGAACCATTCTCTCCGTTGGTGATGGTATCGCACGTATATATGGCTTGCAAAATGCAAAGGCTGGTGAGATGCTTGACTTCCCTGGTGGTCTCAAAGGAATGGTTTTGAACTTGGAAGAAGACAACGTTGGTGCCGCGATTTTCGGTTCTGACCACGACATTAAAGAGGGTGACGAAGTTCGTTCCACTGGTGACATTGTATCGATTCCTGTTGGACCTGCTCTTCTAGGTCGTATCGTGAATGCACTCGGGCAGCCCATCGACGGAAAAGGCGAGTTGACTTGTCCTTTGACTGGTAAGAAGGGTGCCGAACTACCACAACTGCCAATTGAAATCAAAGCACCTGGTATCGTTAAGCGTAAAGGTGTTCATGAGCCAGTCCAAACAGGGATTAAGTCAATTGACGCGATGATTCCAGTAGGACGTGGGCAACGTGAACTTGTGATCGGTGACCGTCAGACAGGAAAGACTGCAATCTGTATTGACACCATCATTAATCAGAAGGAATTCATCAATGATCCGCTTAAGAAAATGCACTGTATCTACGTTGCAATCGGGCAGAAACAATCTACCGTTGCTCAAGTGGTTAAGAAACTCGAAGAGTTTGGTGCAATGGAATACAGCTGCGTTGTTGTAGCTGGTGCTTCTGAGGCTGCTCCGTTGCAGTTCTTGGCCCCATACACCGGTGTTACTATTGGTGAGTACTTCCGTGACAATGGTACCGACGGCAATCCAGCAAATGCTGAAAACCCAGGTCAACACGCGTTGTGCATCTATGATGACTTATCTAAGCAAGCGACTGCTTACCGTCAGTTGTCTTTGCTACTCCGTCGTCCTCCTGGTCGTGAAGCCTACCCTGGTGACGTGTTCTACATTCACTCACGTTTGCTTGAACGTGCCGCAAAGATGTCTGACCGTGATGGCGCAGGTTCTTTGACTGCATTGCCAATCATTGAAACACAAGGTGGGGACGTTTCTGCCTACATTCCAACCAACGTAATCTCGATTACAGACGGTCAAATCTTCTTGGAATCTGACTTGTTCAACCAAGGGGTCCGTCCTGCTGTAAACGTTGGGGTTTCGGTATCTCGTGTTGGTGGTTCTGCACAACTTCCTGCCATGAAAGACATCGCAGGTACATTGCGTATCTCATTGGCTCAATACCGTGAACTTCAAGCATTTGCTCAGTTCGCCTCTGACTTGGATGCCGCCACGCGTCAACAGCTGACTCGTGGAGCCAAACTGGTAGAAATCTTGAAACAAGGTCAATACTCACCGGTGAATGTTGAAATGCAAATCGTTCACATTTTGTCTGGGACAGAAGGCTTCTGTGATGATATTGCTGATAACCGTGTCACATCATTCATCACAGACTTGACGGCGCATTTTGAAAAGGCACACAATGATTTGCTTGAAGCCATCAAAGCTCCAAAGGCAAGAATGAAGAAGGGTCAACTTCGTGAAGACGTACTGGCCGCCATCAAAGAATTCCGTGCCAACTGGGCATAAGCACTCATTCCTTATTCGACGTTGATAGGAGCAAAACATGGCATCTCTTCGCGACATTCGTAGACGCATTGGGTCTGTGAAAAACACTCGAAAGATTACCCGAGCAATGAAATTGGTTGCAGGTGCAAAAATGCGTAAAGCCGAGCAGGCTGCACGTGCCGCACAACCATATCAAAACACACTACGTTCGGTTCTCGGACGAGTGATCGCTGCCGAGGACTCTATAGAGCATCCTCTTCTTGCGGTACCAAAGAATACGCAGGACGTTCTCTTGGTAGTTCATTCGTCTGATCGTGGACTATGTGGTGCTTTCAACGCTCAAATTACCAAGTTTGCGCTGCGACAAAAGGCTCAGTATGAGTCTGAGGGTAAGACGGTCAAGTTCTTGGCCTTTGGTCGTAAAATCATCGCCACTCTGAAGTCGAGTGGTTGTGAATTTGTTCATGAGCAAATGAACTGTAAACCAGAAGATTTCGTCGATATTGCCAATACTCTAGGTGATAAACTTCTTTCCTTGTTGGAAGGCAACGAGTTTGAGCGGGTTGTGATCTGCTACAACGAATTTCAATCCGTCATGACACAAGAGCCGACTGCAAAACAGATCTTGCCAATGCAGTTGGAGTCAGGAAGCGACTCAGGACCAGCCGGTGAATATCTCTATGAGCCGAACGGTCAAGAGATACTAGCAGACTTATTGCCACGATCTTTACGCTCTCAACTTCTTCAGTCCTTCTTAGATACTGAAGCCGGTGAGCAAGCTGCTCGAATGCAGGCGATGGACAACGCAACCAACAACGCCGGTGAAATGATCGATAAACTCTCTCTCATATACAACAGAGCACGTCAGGCTGCGATTACGACAGAACTTACCGAGATCATCTCTGGTGCTGAAGCACTCTAATTCAATACACAATATTTTACATTTACATCAAAAATTTCAAATACTTTGATTCAAGCAAAGTGAAAATTCCTTAGGAGCCAATTATGGAAGCCACATCTGGAAAGATCGTTCAAGTGATGGGACCGGTTGTTGACATTGAGTTCAACGATGGACACATCCCCAAAATCATGACCGCACTCACAGTATCCAATAGCTTTATCAGTGACGCAGCAAACAACCTTGTATTGGAGGTTGCCCAGCACTTGGGTGAAAATACCGTACGCGCAATCTCCATGGACACAACTGATGGTTTGAAGCGTGGACAAGAAGTCGTAAACACAAACGCACCAATATCTGTGCATGTGGGTCGTAAAGCTCTTGGGCGCATCATCAATGTGATTGGGGAGCCTGTAGATGACCTCGGGCCGATCTTTGACAATGAAGAGGAAGCAAAGCGTCTTCCAATCCACAGACTGCCTCCAGAGTTCGTCGAACAATCGACCGAAATGGAAGTACTCGAAACAGGTATCAAAGTTGTGGATCTGTTGGCTCCATATGCTCGTGGTGGTAAGATCGGTCTATTCGGTGGTGCTGGTGTGGGTAAAACCGTTTTGATTATGGAACTCATCAACAACATCGCTAAGGGACACGGTGGTTTCTCTGTGTTCGGTGGTGTGGGTGAACGTACTCGTGAAGGAAACGACCTCTGGTTCGAAATGATTGAGTCAAATGTTATCAACTGTCGCAAAGACGAACATGGACATCCAATCCTTTCTGATCCTGAAACTGGCTTGCCTGCTGTTGAAACCGATGGTTCAAAGGTAGCACTTGTATACGGCCAGATGAATGAACCTCCTGGAGCCCGTGCTCGTGTTGCATTGTCTGCACTCACCATCGCAGAGCAGTTCCGTGATGAAGAAGGTCAAGACGTGATGCTCTTCATCGACAATATCTTCCGTTTTACCCAAGCAGGTTCAGAAGTATCTGCACTTCTTGGTCGTATTCCATCAGCGGTGGGTTACCAGCCAACGTTGGGTACGGAAATGGGCTCTCTTCAAGAGCGTATTACTACAACAACCAAAGGTTCCATCACCTCAGTACAAGCGGTCTACGTTCCTGCTGATGACTTGACGGACCCTGCTCCGGCAACAACCTTTGCTCACTTGGATGCAACGACTGTATTGAGTCGTGATATTGCTTCCAAGGGTATTTATCCTGCTGTAGACCCACTGGATTCGAGCTCTCGTATTTTGGAGCCAGCAACTGTTGGTGCCGAACACTATGCAGTAGCGCAACAAGTACAGCAAACTCTTCAAAAGTATAAAGATTTGCAAGACATCATCGCGATTCTCGGTATGGATGAGTTGTCTGATGAAGATAAGCAAACTGTATACCGTGCACGTAAAATTGAGAAGTTCTTATCTCAACCGTTCCACGTTGCTGAACAATTCACTGGAATGCCAGGTTTATATGTGAAAGTTGAAGATACTGTCCGTTCTTTCAAAGAAATCTTGGATGGAAAATGTGACGACCTCCCTGAGCAGGCGTTCTATATGGTTGGAACCATTGAAGAAGCACGTAAAAAAGCGGAAGAGATGTAATCTCTGAGACCACGAACAAAAAACGGAGCCCTCATGTCTACACTGACAATCAAAATCGTTACACCACAAAAGGTCGCTTTCGAAGGAAACAGCGAAATGGTGACCGGTCCCAGTTTTGATGGTGAATTTGGTATCTTGCCCAATCACACTCAGTTTTTAACGCTGAACGAACCTGGCATTATCACACTGGGTGAAAAGAAATCTGGTCAATCATTTGTGGTCGGTAAAGGATTCGCTGAAGTTGCTGATAATGTTGTGACATTCTTGGTTGATTCATGTGTGTTTGAAGATGAGATTGAGGGTTCTGTTGAGGAATATGTTGCCTCACTTAAAAATGCTTAAACCGCATTAAGAGTGTTCTGTTGTAGAGGAGAGACAATGTCTCTCCTTTATCGTATGTAGGATGTTCCCTGAATATAAATAATAAAACAATCATATGATTTATTTAGTTATATTTTCTTGTAGATTCAATGGATCAATGATAAATTGTTGTATGACATACGATCGTCATAGAACACCAAATTTACCATCACATCCTTGGAGCAATCATGGCCAAAACACGTAAAAAATCGGCTTCGAAAAAGAAAAGTACGGCAAAAAAGTCCTCTGCGAAGAAAAATACTACAAAAAATACTGGTACTAAGAAGTCCAATAAAGTTCCTATGTCTACAGCATTAGAAGCAAGCTACACTCTTTGGCTGAAGAAACTTGGCCGTACACTGGCAGGAATTCGCAAAGGTCGTAAACTGACACAAGCCAAAATGGCTGAGAAAACTGGTTTTGATATGAAGTATTATCAGGATCTAGAATATGGACGCCGGCCCATTACCACTCGAACTTTGTTCCAGTTGTGCGATGGCATCAATATTACAGTCCAAGATTTGATCAATATGGCTGAAAAGGTGGAACTGGACTAGAAAATTCTGGTCCTGATCTATGATCTATGTGCCTGTGCCAAATTAAACAGACACAGATACAAATCATGAGGGGGGCTTATTGCTCCCCTTTTCCATTTGTAAAGCTTGTCCAGCAATATTGATGAGAACCTTTACCGCATCTTCAAATGGGGTAAACTCACTTCTATCTTGACGCAACAATGATTCAATCTTCTTGCGTAAATCAATGGCAATGTCCACTTCTGAATCAGATCCCTTTTTATACGCGCCGAGTCGAATCAATTCTTCATTCTCTTCATATACCGCAAGATATCTTCGAATTACTGTTGCGGCTTGTAAATGATTTTTCTCTGTGGTTGCTGGCATCGTTCGACTCAACGATTCCAGTACATCCACCGGCGGATAGTGTCCTCTACTCACCAATCGTCTAGAGAGTACAAGATGACCATCCACAATCGATCGTACAGTATCACCAATTGGATCGTGAATATCATCGCCCTCAACCAATACAGTATTGACCGTGGTGATGGTTCCTCTCCCCTCACCCGGACCACCACGCTCCAGTAGTTTTGGCAACATGGTAAAAACAGAAGGTGGATACCCTTTTGAAGTTGGTGGTTCACCTGCAGCCAATCCGATTTGACGCTGAGCCATCGCCAATCGAGTAATGGAGTCGACCAGTACCAAAACGTCTTTTCCTTTATCTCGAAAATACTCTGCCAATGACATCGCCGCTTCAACACCTTTGATTTGCAATGCCGGTGATACATCAGAAGTCGACACTACAACCACGGATTTCTGTAACCCAGCGCGCAAGTCATTTTGTAAGAACTCACGAACCTCACGACCACGCTCGCCTACCATTGCAATGATATTCACATCGGCCGAAGAGGAACGCGCCAACATCCCCATCAACGTTGACTTTCCAACGCCTGACCCCGCCATAATGGCTATCCGTTGCCCCTTACCCAACGTTAGCATTGTGTCCATGACACGGACACCAGTGTACAGTGGCTTGGTGATCAACTGTCTCTTCATCGGATTGGGTGCAGCATTCTTTAAAGGGCGCGAATGGAGTCCCATTGGAATGGGTCTGTCGTCCATGGGTCTGCCCAATGGATCAATCACCCGCCCCAACAAATCTTCTCCGACAGGAATTGAGAGCAATCCCCGAGTAAACTCAACTCGATCTCCCAGTTGTACATCTCGTATCTCATCCAAGGGCATGAGAAGTGTTCTATTCGAGCGAAAGCCCACTACTTCACAGACAGAGTCTCG
>CAJWHX010000122.1 GCA_913040875.1 uncultured Pseudomonadota bacterium
GCGACATGCTCAGATGAGTGGCTATCCCATCATCGGAGACAGAAGATACGGCGGCGCAGCAAAAAGACTGTGGCCTAGACTGGCTCTTCATGCGCATCGGTTGGAATTTGTACATCCATCAACGGATGACACCATCGTTGTCGAATCCCCACTGCCTCAAGATTTACACAATATCTTGTGATCAACGTTCAGAGTCAATGTAGCCCAGCTTCTTCAAGTTCTGAAAGGCATCTTTTGAAGGCACACTAGGTCCGCTGACCTGCTGAATGGTATCTACATTGCCTCGAACTGCACGGATGTAATTGAACATCGGTTCAGCAAGTTGATCCAAATTCTCTGAGAGAACTTCTACTTCCATTCCCTTCTCATTCATGGTCCATAACGCCGCCATTTTACTCTCCTGATTGATTTCCAATCGATGCGTTTCAGACACAACTGACAACATCGGATCTCCATAGAGTGTGTTTTCCGACAGTACCATCCGACCGGCTGACAACGGTTCACCAAATAACATATCGCCATGGCTATTGACAGGAACTGGTAATTCAGCGAGTTCAAGTATCGTACGAAACATGTCCACATGAGACACCAGCGCTCTCTCTCGACCACTGGAAATACCCTCACCCCACAAAACAAGCGGTATCTGTGTAAGTACACTCTTCAAATGATGACCGTGCTCAAAATCATTGTGCTCCCAAAACTCCTCCCCATGATCAGAAGTGAACACAAAGATGGTGTTCTCCAGTCCAATACCATCAACAAGACGCTTGAGTTGCTGATCAACCGCTAAGACTTCTTCATCATACAGGGCAAATACATCTGACACTTGTTGAGCCTCTCTATCACCTCCCGCCTCCGTTATCTTGGCAGCGTGACTAAAACCAAACGGTACATCTACAGAGGGTTCCTTCACAAAGGTGCCGCGTGTTTCCTTAGGTGGTAGCAAGTCCATATGGGGTTCCATGACGTGCCAGAATAGAAACTTTGCACCTTCAGTATTACTCCACCAGTCGAGGACAGTATCTGCACTCTCTTTTGCTGAACGAATATCTTGGTTGTCCGCACCTCGATAATCAAAGTTCTCAAAGCCCTGAGACAATCCAAAATCCGGTGCCAAAAACGTATTGTTGACCACCGCCATGGTTCGATACCCTGACGCTGAAAACACTTCTGCCATCGTCGTTCGCTCCTTGGGTAAAGAACCAAATTCAGATGGTGCATCCGGAGCTCGACCTACCCGATGTTCATGAGGGTAGAGTCCAGTCATCATTGAAACGGTTGAAGGAAGAGTCCACCCCGAATGGGCATAGGCTCGTTCAAAGACCATACCAGCCGCCGCATAGGCATCCAAACTCGGACTGGTGGCTTTATCGTGTCCATAAATTCCAAGTCGATCCGGTCGCAACGTATCGACCATGATGAATACCACATTCGGCTTGGACCGCATCAAGTCTTGAACCGCGTCGCAGCCTTGAAAAAGTACAACTGAAAACAATGGAGCAATCGTAGGAAACATGTGTCTAGTGTAATCAAGTTTTGCCAACCTGCCCACCGAAAGGATATGGAGTACTGACACGAAATGGGAGTGTGCATTGAATACCTGGCTTGCCTTTGTTGATCCAAAAAAAGAAAAGGTTCCTGAATTCAATTCTGAAGTCCTTTCAACGGATGTACTGGTATTCCCTCACATCTCTTTGTACAATGCAGCAGACATTCCCCACTGTCATTGGACCCACGAAAATTGGTCTATTGTACTTTTGGGAACCAATGTAATTCGAGAAGACTTCTTGACCATCTGGCTTGATGATCCCATTAGAGCCATCAATGACTGCCCAGATGCATTCATCTTGATAGCCGTGGACCGAATTCACCATCGATGCTGGATTGGACGAGACGCGATGGGGTTTCAGAATGCGTACTGGGCGCGGAATCAACAAGGACTGTGGATTGGGTCATCGGTAAAATCAGTTAATTCTGTACTACCAGAACGGCCTGAATTGGCAATGGAACATCTATCTGAGTATTTGTCTTTTCGATACACTCACGCACCTAGAACTCTATATAAAGACCGGTACTCCTTGATTGCTGGTCATTTTTCCATCATTGAACCAAACAAAGTTCACGAGGAGAGATGGTACAGACCCCTATGGTATGAAATGGGCCAAACCATTCCAACGGAACGCGAAGCGATTCTAGAGCTGGATTACTTACTGAGACGAAGTCTCGAATCCGACTTGTTTTCAGGAACCAAAATGGGAGTGCTCCTTAGTGGGGGTCTAGATTCCAGTGCCATTCTGTATCACGCAGGGGAACTTGGATATCAGCTTGATTCGTTTACGATTACACTTGAAAGTGTTGATGCAGACGAGTCTCCATTTGCTGGGCGTATTGCCCATCTATACGGCAGTCCCAATCACCTTCTTCGATTGGATAGCAAGGATCTGATTGACGCCATCTTTAATACCGTAGAGCAGTTTGATTTGCCGATTACAACTCCGGCGGCTGCTGTTCATTCTATACTCTCTCAGTTCTCCCATCAATGGGTCGATAAGCTATTTACTGGGGATGGTGGAGATGAAATTTTCGGCGGACGTTCCATGCCCAATATTGCCAGGCAGATGAGACGTTCCAAGTTGATACACCGGCTGCCAAAAGTCTCTCAAGTTGGTCTACACAGAGTGGCAAAAAAAGTTGGTAAAGCATCTTGGTTCAGTAACCTAAATCAATTTGGGCTCCACGAGAGCATCGGTGGGTCTAAGGTTTTTGATGCTCGTCAACGTGCGGAACTCTTACAAGACCCAGCATACATTCGCCCCAATGTTCGTACGCGGATTTTAACCAATTTCTATCAAGAGATTGATTCAGATCCCATCAATGACATCTTGTTTGTATGGCAGCGTGGATGGCTGGTGGAGGATTCTTTGTATCGTGTTCGAACGGTCGACCCCAACACATCTTTCCCAATGCTGAGCCGAGAACTACGAGAATATTTTGCAAAGCTACCCGGACATTACAAGGTTCGTTCACAGGGCGTAGAGTTCTATGGAAAATGGCTATTGCGAGAGAGTATGAAAAAACGAATGCCGAAGCGACTGTTGTCTAGACCCAAGCGAACCATGATGGCTCCACTGGATAGGTGGCTTCAACATGACGGTAGAAGCTTCTTGGCCCAGCAAATCACTGAGATGACTCGAAAGGAAAACCATATCTTTCAGCCCAATCGATTGCAGACACTCTATCGTGAACACACGACCGGTCAGCGAAACCATGGGCTGAGGCTATGGACATTGATCCTCTTTCACCTATGGTATCGTCAGCACATCTCAAAACGCTAGATATCCAGAATCTCGGGAGGTTTAAATCCCTTCTGTCGCGTGCTCTGGACTTTTGATATCCTCTCCATCATCTTCATGATCTTGTTCTAGAAAGACATAGAAGATTCCAAACATGATCATTCCAATCACGATTGCCGCATCAGCAACATTGAACGATGGCCATGCATTGGATCCAATCACATTCACCAATAGAGGCACGATATCTGGGTCCTCAGAATACACGTGCAAAAAGTCCGTAACGGACTGTTTGTGTACACGATCAATGGCATTTCCAATCACTCCACTGGTTAACAGAGCCAGCGCCCAGTTCTGAAAATGATCGTCGTCCGGCATTTGCGCTAGCGTAAAGACAATTGTTCCAAAAGCAATCAAAGTAAAGATGGCAAAGACAATCATTTGGCCTTCCATAATGCCAAAAGCAGCACCAGTATTTTGAGTATGAACCAAAGAAAAGAACCCCGGGACAACATCAATACTGGTCGGAAACGATGCCCACTCTTCAAGAGTAACGCCAAACTTATCTAAAAGGTTAACATCTTTGACCACCATTCTTGGACCTTTAATGTTTCGTATCACCCAAATTTTTGTAATTTGATCCAAAACAACAAAACCAATTGTCACAATGGCAAAGAGAATGTATTTGAAATTCGATTTGGGTGCTGACATGTTCAAAATCCTTCATGGTACTTGTATTTTTCATGACTGACTTCATCTTTAATGAACTTTCCGGCACAATACGCACAATCACGCATGAAACAGTCAATATCGATTTTATTGACACTTTTCTATCCTTTTGACAACACAATGCCCAATTGTCAGCGCCTTTTCAGTGTCATTGTTACGATAAAAGGTTACAAAATTAGAGAGCATCATAGGATATGCAAAGAATTGGAGGTTCACCAATGAGTGAAGAAATGGAACGCGAAACATTCTACACCGACTTTTTATTTGTGGGAGCAGGACCTGCATGCCTATCCGGTGCCATCAGACTTCGAAATATGATTGATGATCACAACGATGCAGCGGAAGAGAACGGTGAAGAACCTCTAGATGCTAGGATTATGATTCTAGAAAAGGGAAGTGATGTAGGCTCTCACGGAATCTCAGGGGCCGTTTTGGATCCAAGAGCACTCTCTGAACTCTTCCCAGGATGGAAAGAAGACGACACATTCCCTGTCGAGCGATTCGTAGAACGAGAAAGTATGCTCATGCTCTCTGAAACCAGTGGTTTTACCATCCCCATCATGCCACCTGAATTTCAGGACCACGGCAAACCCATCATTTCAATCGCCAAATTCCAAGCGTGGTTGGCAGAACGATGTGAAGAACGAAACATCGAAATATTAACGGCAACGGCTGGCAATCACCTTTTGTTTGACGACAATGGACAAGTAATTGGCGTTCGGACTAGAGATTTTGGTATTGGTCAGAATGGTAGTCCACGGGAAGACTTTGAGCCAGGCGCAGATATCATGGCAAAAGTCACCATCTTGGGAGAAGGTCCACGTGGACACTTGTCTCGGCAACTGTTCAATAAGTTTGACATGCTGAGCAGCAACCCCATCACATACGAGATGGGATGCAAAGAAATCCTCGAGTTGCCGAAGGGTTCAGTTAAAGATGGCTTTGTGTATTTAACCGCTGGCTATCCGTTAAATGGCTCCTGGGGGCCCCTCAATGGTACGTTTGGTGGTGCCTTTATCTATTCAATGGGCGGAGACCGCGTAGCCATTGGATTGCTAGCGGTCCTAGATGCCCACAATCCAGATCAAGATGTCCACTATATGCTGCAAAAACTGAAGTTACACCCTAAAATTCGAGAAATATTAAAGGGTGGCAAGGTCATCAAGTATGGTGCGAAGGCAGTGACCGTCGGTGGTTGGGGCTGTATGCCAAAACTCTATGCACCTGGCGCAATGGTCATAGGCGATTCCGCCTCCTTCCTCAATGCCGCTCGCATCAAAGGAATCCATCTGGCGATGAAATCTGGAATGCTCGCCGGCGAAGCCGCTTTCGAGTGTTTACTGGCAGGAGAATTTGGAGAGTCCTATACGAAGATGTACAAAGACAAGATTGATGATTCTTGGGTACGAACGGAAATGGAGGTCTCCCAGAACTTTCACACCAACATCTCAAAAGATGGTCTTCCAATCGGAGCGATGAAGTATGGACTATCTAAAGTTACCACACCTCTATTTGGGGCGAGCTCGATCGTGAAGGCTCATGAGGATCACTCTGGAATGAAAACACTGGAAGAGTATTACGGTAAAGATCGAAGCGAGCGTCCACAATTCACAAAACCAAGTTCCGGTAGATATACAGACTTAGAATATGACAATGAATACATCGTTGATAAGTTACACGCGGTCTACCTATCAGGGTCTACACACGAAGAGATGCAACCCTCCCACTTACTCGTAGCAGATCCAAATCACTGTGTTACGACTTGCCGGGAAGAATACGGCAACCCTTGCGAACGATATTGTCCTGCACAGGTATACAACATCATTGATGATGAATCTTCACCGCACGGGAAGCGACTACAGGTTGACTTTTCAAACTGCGTACACTGCAAAACCTGTGATATTCGTGATCCATATCAAAATATTCGATGGGTGCCACCCGAAGCTGGCGGTGGACCTCAATACGGAGATATGTAGTACAGTATTCACTCTCTGTAAATTAGTTCCCCATTGTGTCGATAGATCTATTAAAGCCAGTAACATTCATTAATGACATTGGTTATACTTATGGTATAGATTCGTATGGGAGACACCGATTATGATGCCAGTTGCTTTGTGGCTATGGAGTTCAGGTTGTACAGGAAAAGAAGAACCTGTAACCAATGCAACCCCAACCATTACCATACTCAACCCATTAGATGGTGAGTTGTGGACTGAGAACGACGATGTGCAAATGCTTGCCCAAGTCTTAGACGACGATCACTTTGCGATGGATTTACAGGTTCGATGGACCATTGATGGAGAAATGGTATGCGATTGGACGATGCCTGATGGCGGTGGAAATGCCACCTGTTCCGTCACGCCTGCCGTCAATATGAATCAAATTCGAGCCGAAGTTAAAGATCCAGAAGATGCCACAGCCCTTCAAGAAGTTTCCATCAGCGTAGAAGCCACCAATCCCCCGGATGTGGAAATTTTAACACCAACAGACGGAAGCACCTTCTATGCCGAACAGCCAATAGATATCTCTGCGTCTGTTGTAGATCTAGACGATTCACTCAATGACTTAGACATCATATGGACAGCCTCGGGAATTGGTGAACTCGACATCTTCCCTCCAGGAAGCGATGGCATCGTCAATGATCAGATCATATTTTCAGAAGGTCCAGTCACACTAACCATCGAAGCAACAGACCCCTCAGGCAAATCCGATACCGACTCTGTAGAATTAACGATCTTGGCACCCAACTCCGCTCCATTGTGTGATATTACCCAGCCCTTGGACGGAGAATTTTCTTTGGGTGGTTCCAATGTGACTTTTGCCGGGACCATGTCAGATGTCGATATTGATTCAGAACTTCTTACAGTGACTTGGACGTCCGACAAAGACGGTGAACTCTCAAGCGGCATGGCAGATGCCAGTGGCACATATGTCTTCGATATCAGCACAATGTCACTCAATACGCATCAGGTCACCATGACTGTCACAGATGAGATGGGGCTGCAGTGCACAGACACCGTTCAATACTCCATCGGTACACCTCCGAGCATCATTCTTCAACAACCCTATGTCGATACTTTGATCAATGAAGGGGATGAACAAGTATTCTCTGCCATCGTTTCCGATACGGAGCAAAGTGGTTCAGAATTGCAAGTTGTATGGGAATCGGACATCAATGGCACCCTCTTTGTAGGACCTGCAGAGTCGAGTGGTCTATCACAGTTTGAGACAGACTCTCTGAGTTTCGGCACGCATGTCATCACCGCCACCGTCACGGACTTAGATGGTCTATATGCATCAGAGCAAGTGAACATGGTGGTCAATGCCATTCCAACACAACCAAGCGTACTCATATCACCAGACCCAGCAACAACCACAGATGATCTCCAAGCCATTGCAACTGGTTCAACCGACTCTGATGGTACTCCAGTCACCTATCTGTATGAATGGTATCTAGCTGGGAATCTATCCTCCACACACACCGGCTCAGTGGTTCCGGCAAGTGATACGCTCAAAGACCAAAACTGGTTGGTACGGGTCACGCCTACAGATGGCATTGTTAATGGAAACTTTGTAGAAACCAATCTCACCGTATCCAATACTCCCCCCGTCATGAATTCAGTTACGGTCACACCTACAGCACCCACCACACTTGATGACATTAGCTGTGCCTATTCGGCATCTGACGTCGATATCGCTGATACGAGTCTGACGTACAGTTTTGAATGGTTCATCAACTCCAGTCCCGTATCTGGAGCCACAGATGAACTCAATGGTCCGTTTACCCAAGGGGACGTTGTTACCTGTAGAGTGACGCCAAACGATGGAGTAGATGTCGGTCTCTTTATGGAAGGCAGCACCACTGTGTTAAATACGGCACCGATAGTCCACTCTGTTACACTCTCTCCAAATGAGAATGCAACCAATGACATCATCACCGCAACCGTAGACAGCACAGACCTCGATGGCGATACGTTAACCCACACTTGGATTTGGTATGTAGATGGTTCGCCCGTTCAAAGTACCAGCAATACCAATACCACGGACACGTTGGATGGTGTATTTCACTTTGATAGAGATCAGCAGGTCTATGTTGAGGTCACTGCTGATGATGGGTTCGCTTCGGATACTGAGAGTTCACCAACGCAAACGATTCTCAATACCCCTCCCAGCGTATTCAATGCCTTAATCGATCCAGCCAGTCCTGTGGTTGGAGTCGATGATTTGACCTGCATCGTTCAAAGCAACGACATCGATGGCGACAACATCTCTTTGTCGTATACTTGGACGGTCGATGGTTCCACAACCGGTTTTGTCACCGACACGGTACCCACATCTCAAATCGTGGACGAAGAAACGTGGACCTGCACTATCTTAGCCAACGATGGTACAGACGATGGGGTTCCTGTGACTGCGTCTGTGACCGTAGGGGCAAACGTCGAAGCTGCTGTGGGACAAAACACATGCGCTGGCGCCAGTTATGGCACCGATGGTCTATACGACCTCGCTTCTTGTTTATCTGATTTAACTGTGTCCGCTGGGGAAAGTTCAGACTCTTCTGGCTACACCTTACAAA
>CAJWHX010000123.1 GCA_913040875.1 uncultured Pseudomonadota bacterium
TGGCTAACGAGGTTTTCCTGATCTGCAGAATCTGGTGGAATAGGGGCGTCCTCTGGATTCCCGGAAGGGATCAATTCAGTTTGGAGGTGATCTTCTACAGAGGCAAATTCATTTTTTGCATAGGTTGCTTCTGTGCGATCCCAGATATCCAAGTTGCGCAACGTATTGAATACATCATTCCAATTTCGAGTGTCCATGAAAAATGAATGTCCATGTTTTGTACTGTGGAACTGGAGTGAACAGGGGAATACCTGATAACCACCACAGGATTTTGCAGCTAGGTGGAACTCCAACCATGCTTCCTTCAATCTGAAGTAGGGGCTAGACTTTTTACCACTTTCGTCGAGTACGGCACGACGTTTAGTCAATTCGGACTGAATACTTTGGATGATTTGTTGACACTCTGATTCGGTCACAATCCAGTATTGTGGATCCGTGTATTTAAAGAGTGGGATGACCTCTTCTTCATTGTACGCTCGATCTCGCTTGGACAATACAAGCCACTTGTCGAAATGGGTACAGTACTCTTCACTGAGTGAATCGATGTCACCTAAACTTCGATAGTCTGAACCGTGAAGCGCCCTACGTTGCCATCGGCCGATATTTAGGACGTTCGCACGTTTGTTGAACACCAATTTGTCCACCATAAAACTCAATATTTTAGTGGACTCTGCTTCATTCAGATTCAACGTCTGTGAACCATCCAATGAAACCAGACGAATCGCTTGAAAGAATACATCTTCACTGGGCGTACTCGCTTGATCAACTTCGATATATCCGAGTGAAAGTTTGCGTTGGATTTCTTTATCGTATGCCAGCTGTGCTTGTCTAAAGTCCTTCTTCTCATCAGGAGTTGTTGTTGGGGCCTTTTCACCAGTTTTGCGTTTGATATTTCCTTCTCGGAAGTATAAGGTTTTGTCGTATCGTCGGATTTCCCAAAATTTTTCTTTGTTGCCTTTGTGCAATTCAAATCTTCTGTAATTACGCATGGTTGTTCCTCTGCTTAAAGTGATGGGTAAAGATGGGTCGAAATGTAGAATGAGTTAAACTAGACCACACCAAGCGAGAGGTGTGATTTTGGTGGTTAACTTGATTGTAATGCCGATAAAATCGATTATATAGAACAATTTGGTATATGGTTCTAAGTCGTATATGGTTGTCTGTAGACACGAAAAACGATATCGTTTACAACATTTACACTGACGTTATATCTCTTTTGAGATGCTTCTTCAAGTGTGAAGCGATAAAATGCGAGTGAGATGTTCTATTGACATGAGGATTCTGTCATTGAACGTGTTCACAAATACAATGACAAATACTCAATCGGAGGTACAAATGTTTCGATGGATTTCAATAGCAATGCTAATGGCTTGTGGAGATGCAGAACAAGAAAAGAAGGCTGACAAACCAAGTGTCGAGCAAATTAAAGCGGCGACTCAAGTTCCAACTCCCAAGAACGCAAATGAGGGTGATGGTGGCGTTGATCCACTGACCAATCCCTCTCTTGCGACGTCAGAGGCTCCCGAAAAGTTCAATGTCATGTTGAGAACAACCAAGGGAGACGTTCTTCTTGAGCTTCATAGAGACTGGGCGCCAAACGGCGTGGACCGCTTCTACAATCTTGTAAAGGTTGGTTATTTCAAAGATGTCGCGTTCTTTCGTGTTATTGGTGGGTTTATGGCGCAATTTGGTATGCACGGAGACCCCAATATCAACCGTGTGTGGAAGGCTTCAACAGTCTCTGACGATCCCGTTCGGGAAAGTAATAAACGAGGCTATATTACCTTTGCACAAACGAGGGCTCCAAATTCTCGTTCGACACAACTCTTTATCAACTACAAAAACAACAAGAACCTAGACTCTATGCGTTTTGCACCGATAGGGAAAATTGTTGAAGAATCAGGAAAAGGCGGCGGAATGTCTGTGATTGATCAACTCTATGCCGATTATGGAGAGGGAGCCCCTCGTGGTCGCGGTCCATCTCAAGGCAGTCTGGGTCGGTCCGGAAATGCGTATCTGAAAGCTGAGTTCCCTAATTTGGATTACATCGTATCAGCACGTGTCTGTGGAGAAGAAAATGTGGCAGACAACACCACAGACTTTTGTCCATGATGCAGCTGCATCTCTTTGCAGGATGGCTAGCTTGTACAGGGACGGAATCCAGTAAGGTATCGTTACCCAATACTGACAATGGTACTGAGCATATAGAGGAAGCGGAACCAGTTGTGGACCAACTCTCCGCGGACGTACCACCAGATCGAAATTCCACCAAAACCAATGAGACCTTAGCGGCGATCTCTTCAGGACTAGTAAGGTTTACCCAGTTCAAAGGATGCTATATACCCGAGACATCTGATGGTGATGCGCCCAAAGGTCGATTTTTATATGCTTGGAACGAGACAGACACAGTGGGTCTTGTTCTGAGTATTCATCACCCTACTACTCAAGAACTATCCCTAGGAAAGATCAACACCCTATCCTTGATAGAGCGAGATGTGTTCATCATGATCGAAATTGGCGAACGGATATCCACCAACTTTTGCGTTCCCAATGTTATGCAGATTCCGATTGTTACGGTTCTTGAATCTCAAACTGGCAGTGTGCAAATCAAACGAACACAGATGGGTATTGAGGCGAGTATCGAAGCGATTGTGTTTCTAGACCAATACACAAAGCGAGAGTTATCTTTTGAGGGAGTGCACATACCCGCACAGGAGATGGTGAATCCTCTAGTTCTAGAATGACGACAATATCGGATAGTGGTTCTAGTTCCGGATTTTCCAGTCAAACACCAAACAGGCCACCGGATTTGGCAAGTTTTCTCCTTCTTCTCCTCCGACCAATTCTCTGGATTCGTCCGTTCCTTGAAGGGTTACTTTGCATGGTAGCACCAAAGACCGCGCAATGGACTTAGCGGTCTGTTCGAGCACCCATTGACCTTCTTGACTGAGACCTTCCAAAGATGAACTGAGGGTTCCTGAGAACTTAAAGTTTGTGGGGCCTCGAAAGTCCATGCCATCTATATCTGCGAGATAAATCTTGGCGATTCGAGCGCCCGAAGACAGTACGTTCTCCTCAGACGGCAATCCTTTTCGACCGACTCCAATCGACCGTTTCAGTGATGTGGCCAGTCTGTTTGGAACTTGCCGAGTGTCTTCCACATCGCTTTGGGCATAGAAGCAGTTTTGCTGTGTGCGGTTTTCAATTTGTTCGAAATCCACTTCTGCGTTGATGAGGTCTTCCACCAGAGCCTGAGATTCCGGAAAATCTTCAGTGGCAGGACCCAACGCATTTTCAACGGTCTTGACCAGAAATCCTTGTCGTACGGAGTTGTCCTTCTTCGAAGCTTTTCCTTTGTAGGGTGCATCGGGTTGTACACCACTCAGTCCCAAGAACATGCCCTGACGATAGCTGAGTTGAAGAATTCCTCGACCGCATTGATAATCCCCCTTCGCGTTAGAAACCAATGAGAATCCTCGATTGCTCATGTCTGTTTCGGTAATGGACCACAGCAAAAGTCGTTTGGTTTCTGGATCGATTTCAGTATCGTCCATAGATTGCAAAGCGGCTTGCCAGGCGCCAAATTGTCCAATGTATCCCCCTCGGGTAGTGCTGGTCTCGATCAGCCATTCTGGACCATCTTGTCCACTTAGAGCCAACGCCTTTTCTTTAACGAGGGCCATCAGTTTTTTGTCCTTTTTAAGTAGATCGGTCAGATTCTGTGATTCTGTGATTTCCAAGATGGCTTTGGTCAGAGAATAATTTTGTGTTTTGACCAGATCTTCATAAAAGGCCAAATCGTTGTTACAGTCTGCCAGTTTGTCTGTGAACACTGTGTTCTGAGTTTTGAGTTTGGAAGAACGGCAAGACATCGATCCACCGACGAGCCAACCACTCAAAAGAACCATTCCTGCAATGATGTTTCTTGGTTGGTAAATCGCGCCGGATACAATGAACGTTCGTGCCCGTTGCAACAATTGCATGGGTCCAAAGACGAGGAGTTGGGTAAAAGCCTGTCGTTTGACCTCTGTGGCCATCGATTCTTTCGTCAAGCGAGAGCGTCCAACCCCTCCACGAGAGGCTTCTTTTTCGCGTTGTTCTTTGACTTCCTCTGGCAGTTCATCCAATTCCACAATGAATTTGGGGCCATTTTCGACGACGATTGAGAAGGCATCTTCGACTTGGATGACGGTTGCTCCGACGATTTGCTCGGGTTTTTTATTTTTGCGCCATAGAAAAACCTCGGCAGACCGTTCAGAGGGAGACAGGATCAGTTCTTTGCCCTGAATACTGAGTTTCGCGTGAATGGGTAGGGCACCAAAATTGCCGATGCAAATCGCACAGTTTTGCTGGTCGGAACCGATTCTGATTTCTCCTCGTTCATAAGGACCAAACCGATGTTCCCCAAATTCAGGGGAGAGTCTTAAATATATAGCCTTTTCATGATCCATGTACTGCTCCAACTTACCTTAGGGTACTGTAACACAGTACACAGGTCTCTGAACAAACCCAACAGTCGGTTACCACAAAAATATATTGGGTGTGTTATTCAATATGTATGAACATATTTTTAATACCCTATACTTGGTATCGACATTTGCAGTTTGGGATTTGGTCTGCGCTCTGCGGTCTGATTGCTTGGTGGTTCTATTTGCTGATCCTTACCCAGGGTTGGATGGTCTGGACCGCAGGTTGGGATGCCTTTGTGACCAATGGTTTGATGGCGTCAACTGTGGTCTTTGGAAACATTTGGGGCGAAGCAGCATTGCGACGATGGACGATGCGACGCCGCACCTGGAAAGTTTTATTGGGGGTGGGTGTTGCATTGGGAATCAGTCTCTTTATGACGTGGATGTGGGCTGCTGTGGCGGCGTTATCCTTAGAAGATATCGGGTCTGTTCATCATGTGGTTGCACTGAAGTATCGATGGGGTAATTTAGTGGGTACCGGTTTTGCAGCCGCAATGGGTATGCTTACGGCAGAGAAATGGCGTTCACGTCCCAAGTCTTTTGTGGCGAATTACATTCTGGGAGGATTGTTTGCAGGTCTGACAGCAGGAGCTCTGTGGTCCATATCGGCTTACTATTGGGGTCAGAATTTGTATTGGGCGGGTGCTGTTTTGTTTGTCAGTTTTGGCTTTACTTTTGGGTTATCCACGCGAACGATTCCAGACGATCTGTATGTGGGCTGGATTCGAGTGCTCAAAGGAGCGCGATTTGGACACAGAATTCCGATAGATGCAAAGGAGGATAAACCCAAAGAGCGATTCATTGGTGCGTATCCAAATGGACTGGATTTATTTTTCCCCGTCGAAGAGATGGTTCAACCCCTTCATGCTAGCATTGTTCATGAACCCAATCAGAATCGCTATACACTACGTGGACTCACGCAGCACCATTTAAAAATGGTACGGATGCTTGAATGGGCAAGGATCAATTACAATCCTGAGTCACCAGTTCCAATGGAAGTCACACTCAGCAATGAAGACCGACTTGAGATGGGCGACGAAGTACAGGTGGAGTTTTTGATTTTACCTCGAGAGGAGCGGTAGTATGTGGGCTTTGCTGTTCGTGATTTTGGGTTGTGTGGGGACTCCTGACGTCGTTCCCATACCAGATACGACGGCTAGAATTGATGCAGTTGCAGAAGTCAATCAACGTCAATCTGAGTTGAAGTTGCACATCATGACTGACCCAGAAGACTGTGTGTACATTACAGAAGATTCAAACGAATACTTGGCTGAACAAGAGTACAATGCCTGTCTACCCTGGGTTGATCGTCAGGCGGGGGAGATCAAACTGGGTGTGCGTTTTGAATTGGACGACCAGTTTTATCAGCTGCCTGATCTCAACGACAATATTTCCGTCAGTCTAAATGACAGGCAAGTAGTGGATAATGCATCGGAATCCGATGTGCGAGTTGTCGGACACAAACCTAGGCGTATTAGTCAGTTGTTTGTATTGCTTATTGATGGTTCTGCTTCGATGAATACAAAAGATTCAGGATCCAGCAAAACGCGTATGGACAAAGTTCGCGATGCATTGTTGATGAGATCTGTACAGGAAGCCTTCTTTCCTGATGATCCGAAGGTGATCAACCATGTCTTGGTGTATACTTTTACCAGTGGGACACCTCAGCCATTGGGTGGCGAACTCCGTGTACTGTCCAATAAACGAGCCTATAGAACCCTCATTCAGGCCCATTTAAGGGCTCGGGCTGGATACACCCATTTGTATGATGCAGTAGACTATGGTCTCAATACTGTCTTGCAAACTTCTGAAGTACAATCGCTTTTAGATGGACAAACCAAGCCCACGCTCGTAGTGTTAACGGATGGGTTTAACAACGAAGAAGCCAGGGATACCTGCATCAGCAATGTTCCACGTCTCCAAGATTTGCTCGGAAAGATTCGCAAAGAGATGGATGATTTTGCGGTGGATACCCCTTTGATTTTTACAGTTGGGCTGGGAAATCCGCTCTCCAGACGGTTCAATCCAAAACGAGTTAAAATTGGTCGTGTGAGCGATAGAGAATTGTGTGCGGGGCAATCCCACAACAAACTGATTGATGCGCCCGGAAACCAGATTGGGTTTGAAGATCTATTCATCGACAACGTGAGTTTGGAGTTGATTGCCGATAGAGGAAAAGGCCGCGCCTTTGTTGAAAAGGATGCCGAGGGACTCGGTGAGGCGTTCCAAGAAGTGGCGGCGATTCGCTACGAATGGTTCGAGGTCATGTTTCGAGACAATGCATTGAAATTTCGTCGAGAGTTCAATGTTGGTTTACAGCTCAACAATTACGCTCGGGCTGTTTCAAATGTGAATATTTATCCCCATGCTTGGATGGATGGTCCACATGGACCAAAAGATTCCGAAGGGTGGTCGACGCGCGGAACGATCTGGCACAGTGCCAGTATTTTGACGAGTGGTCTTGGGGTGTTGCTGTTTTTATTAACTTTGGGCGCTGCCTTGTTTAACGTGAAGCGTCTTGCGATGGGTCGGTTGCACAAAAGTCGAAACAGAATGGGCAATCAACAGAAGAATCCATAGAGGATTGTGAGTATTCAGAAAGAGGTTCTGATAAAATATGGTTCGAGTGTCAGATAATTTCAGTGTAAGATAAAGTGTAGGTCTACATTATAAAGAAGATACTAAATAGACAAGCCGCTAAATATAGTAACTAAGGAGTAGAGGTTGAATCGTAGAATCGCACAATATTCGGTCGTACGTGAACTTGGAAAAGGACAATTCGGTACCGTATACTTGGGGGTGGGGAATGTTCCGACTCGGATTCATGGACAACGCACCAAAAGGCGTGTAGTCGCTTTAAAGCAGCTTCTCGACGTCAATGATCGTCAATCGACACGATTGCTTCAACAAGAGTTCTCCTTGTTGGCACAGGTAAAGCATCGATGCATCGTACAAGTATATGAGTACTTGCCAACGGATAAGACATTGGTCATGGAGTATGTGCACGGTGTCAATCTTCGAGACATGATCGATGAGTTGAGTCGCAAAAGGATACGATTTCCATCCGCAGCCGCCATTGAGATAGGCTGTGAAGTTGCCGATGCGTTGTTTCAAGCATTTACGTCTTACGGAGAAAATTCTGAGCAGCTGCATTTGGTGCATCGAGATTTGAAACCCGCCAACATCATCTTGACGTCATCGGGAGAAGTTAAAATATTGGATTTTGGTCTGGCGAGAGTCAGTAATTCCGATTTTTCGGTTGGTCGAACCGATCAGGTTCAGGGGACGCCAATTTACATGTCTCCTGAGCAGGCCCAGAATCAGGCGATGGATCACCGATCAGATCTCTTTTCTTTGGGATTGATCTTATATGAGCTGTTGACGGGAGACCCTGCGTATACAATTCCCATTGGTTCTGCCAATCCGATCCTTGACATGCTCCGAAATGTTGTTCAAGGTCGGTTTAATTTTTCCTATGAAGAATTGGAAAGAAAACTCCCGAGTGTCGGAGTGATCTTACGCAAAGCGTTGCAGATACAGCCGGAACAACGGTACAGGGATGGAAGAGATTTTCAGTTTAATTTGCGCTCGAAACTACCCCCACAAGGCCGACAGAGTGCGTTGCAACAGTTTGCTCAGTACTACTTTAGTGCTGTGCATCCGATGGAGCCACCGCCATCTTATGAAGACTTGGAAGCGTCTTTGAGCGGACTCCATAGAGCACCCTCTCTTAGAGAAGCCTTGCAAACAAATACCGCCCCGACTTCAGGAGAACCCATGCGACCCAAGACTCCCAAGCGACCATCGAGACCCAAGGTAGAAGACTCTGACTATATCATTCCAAGGCCAGTATCGGGAGATTCGGAATCGGCCTTGGATGATGACGCAACTAGTTTTATGGCAATCACTCCTAAAGTAGCCCAAAATCCAACGGCTCCAGTTCAAAATGCATCGGTTGGTTCACCATCTGGCTTTGGTTCCCCCAATTTTGCTCAACAATCGTCATTGCCACCAGGGTATGGTGCACCTCCAGTTCCTCAGGTGATAACACCACCTCCAACTCCACCAACGATTGGGGTGGGTGGTCAAGGTCCAGCAATTTC
>CAJWHX010000124.1 GCA_913040875.1 uncultured Pseudomonadota bacterium
TTGTTGTCAATTTCATCGCAGACTTCATCCGCACTGGGTGAAATATCTATATTGTTATCATCGCAATCTGTATCATCTTCAACATATCCATTTTCGGAACTACAGGACATTGTGGATACATCTGAATTTCCAAAGCCATCCCCATCACTATCTTCATACCAATCTCGCTCTGGATGCCGAGTGGAATCTTTGTCATCGCAATCTGTGCTGTCGATGACATATCCAATTGGTTCAACACATCCAGTCAGCGAAGCGTTCGCATCTCCATATCCATCCCCATCGATATCGAGATACCAAATTTGGTCTGGAAACTGATTGGCATCAGCATCGTCGCAATCTTGATTGTTGTCGACAAACCCCTCCGGAACTTCACACGACTCTTGATAAACATAAGGAGAACCAAAACCATCTCCATCGCCATCCGCAAAATACAATGCAGTCTCGCACGGCTCAAACTCCTTTTCAGTTTCGGCGCACCCGATCATCAGCTGTAATATTCCAAAAATCATTGCATCATCCGTTGTATTACAAAAGAGCCTGTATCGGAGGTTCTCGATAGTCTCCAAGGTCCTCTTCAATCCCAAGGCGATACAAAAGCGTTCGGGCGATGTGTTCATGACTGATGTAGACACCACTTTCATCATCCACCAAACCAGTGTGTAAACTCACCTTTTGTGATTTCATCTTTTGATCAGACGTCGCACCAATCACAGTTCCGCCCGGAAGTCCCCCACCCAACAACAACGCCGAATTGGTGATGTAGTGGTCGCGACCGAAATTTTTGTTCATCACTGGATTTCGCTGAAATTCACTCATACACCAAATGGTGGTTCGACTGAGCCAAGACCCTCCCGAAGGATGGGGGGTGTCTTCCAATAAAGTGGCCAATGCCGCGACCGAGTTGAATCCATTTTGCAATCTTGGACCATGACGCGTCGCCCAATCATCACCACTGTGTGAATCCAATCCGCGCGCCGCTCTGTACGTCACACACCTCGAGACTCCGTTTGTCAGTGCCTGATACGCAACCAATGCGTTTTCAGCCTCACTTCCAGTGACGCCGTTATCAATACCAAAATGCTGTTTTAAATGACTGAGTGATGAATTGCTCAAATCAAAGAGTGAAGACATCCCGCTGTCCAAAAGTAACTGAGCGGCATCTCTATTGGCATACATCGACTGCAGCTGATTGGACCGTGTTCTACTCTTTTCTCGCTCGAAAAATCGATACAGTGCATCTTGTTGGGCATCATTGAGTGCAACTTCACCATCGGAGAGAGCCGCATGCAGGTCCTCTATATCGGCACTCTGAAATCCGCTCGACCACAACGGGTGCGATAGATTGTATGATTTGGTCCCGAGAACCAGACTGGGTATATCGTCGTGTTCACCCAACACTGAAGAGAGCAATGTGGAGACAGAAGAGCCGCGCACCGATTCTCCAGACGGTACCTTTGCCGTCAAAGCATGCTTGGTTGCAGAGCTGTGTCCAACCGAACTCATCGACATCCCACGTACGAGAACCAGCTGATTTGAAAGCTGAGCCAAGTCCCCAATATATGGACCAAATGTCATTTCTGGGGTCACCACCCGCGGGTCGCTACCGACATCCAAGATATCGTAGCCAGTCTGTATCTGTGTCTCAGGGACCACATCATTGCTAAATATCGCTGGGTCTCTGGGGTCTAAGGCGAGCAGTGGATCCCAAGCCCCGCTAAATACCACAAATACAAAGTAGCGATCCGGATCAAGCAATGTACTTTCGGATGCACGGGCCAAATTCGCATATCCAGAGAGGGACAATCCCAAACCAGAGGCACCCAATCCTTGTAGAAAATGTCGTCGTTTCATATGGTGCCTCAATAGGTGTAAAAGTCAGGATGGGTAAACAGTCCCACACACACAGTGTTCCACGTAATCGTGTGGTCTTCGGTACGCTGATACACCAAGGTGTACAACTCTTGAAGCGATTGAATCATCGGGTCTTCTCCTACAGGAAAATGTCCATGAACAAGTCTTCGCAAATATCGCAAGTTATCAGATATCGTATCTAGATTCCCTTCATCATACGCATCCGAAAAGAAGGGATACAGACCTGCTGAACCATCGTGGGCTATCCATTCTTGGCAAGAATAGGTGGATGCATCTTGCAGAAACTTTTGGAAGATGACATTGGCAGACAGGTCTTCATTGACGGTCTCCTGATAATCTGGAACACCAAGTGAGGTGCGATACTCATCCCAGAGAACTCTATTGCCACTCATCCAATCCACGCCCGTAATGTGCTTCATGGATGCTTGAAGCTGATCGATGGTCATTCGCATACGGGCTCGAGACTCTGGTGACTCAGAAGGCTCCAAGTCCCCTTCACCGACGACGGTTTCATCAACAGTGGATGCTTCTTCATTCGACGGCTCTCCTGCTGGCGGTTCTATTGTCTCTTCGACGTCTTGTGCTCGGCACCCAATTCCGATGAACAGTGCAATCCAAAAGGGTCTCATTTGCGCCTCCCGTAGGTTTCATCGATGAGCAAGGTCTTGACCAGTGCTGGATAGCTGTATCCACTTTGCTCAAACGCCCGGGTCCATTCCGTCAACAATTCAGGGTCTATTTCATCAACTTCCCAGCCATAGAGCCAGGTCACTGCATTTTGAGTGACACATTGGGCCAACGTCCCATCCGACAAGACATCGGTCACCCAAGCACTGGGACCCGTATCCGGATGGGCACTTTGAGTTTGTTTCAAATATACGTAGGGTAAATACCATCCAATATACGGCTCATCATCGGCATGAATTGGGTCAACCATGTAATTGTTCCGACAAAAGTTGTTGCACCCTCCATCTTCTGCACATTCCGCACAATTCTCAGAGTAGGTCGGATAATCCGACTCGGTGATGTATTGACTGGACACCTCACCCCAACGCCCCCAATAGGCCCTCCAAGGTTCCAATCGAGCATGGCAGTCAGCACATCCACGCTTCAGACTTAAATCCGGCGTTGAGAGTCCTTCATCGATAATCCCACCTGTAGGAGGTACAAATGTACTGCAAAGAAACCCTTCGTAAAATCGACTGGCACGACCTCTATTGGTTTGATGCCTCAGCAGCCACCCTGCAGAAGTGAGCGCCCCAGAATGTTCCTCTGGCGTTGCGACAGCCACCCAAGTATCAGTGTCAAAGTAATCTAATTCAGGTATGTTCTCGGCTGGCGCAGAGGTACGCCCAACATAGGAGTCAATATTCCGATAGTAAAAGGACAACGGACCATTCATATAGGTGATATCTTCGGTCAGAATATCCGTGTATGGACGCGCTTCTGACAAGGCTCTCTTGACCCGCACAGAAAGTTCTTCTGCAAAAGCTTCTTTATACACAGTTTGCACCGTTCTGGTCATACACCATTCCAAGTTGGGACCACATCCACAACCGGAATCTTTGTTGGAATCTCTTGTACGGCAATCCACTCCCGTCTCACTAATGGGATTCGTTCGGGCATCAAAAGCACACACTTTTATCGGTGTTGTAGGGTTCCAGTATGGAGTCACCCACACCCACCCTTCATCCAAATAGGTGAACTCCTGTCCATTTTGGGTATAACTCTGCTCCAAAACAGTCTGGGGTCTGTTCCATTGATCAACATCTGTATTTTCCCAGTCACTACATGACGTCCGCGACTGTCCTCGGACATACTGACTCGTTTGTTTTCGATAATATAGACCGTTCGAGAAAAACAACACTCGACGAACTTCGAGATCATTTTGATAGGGCGAGTTCCAAAAGATCGACTGATGATGCCGTACCACTTGTTCTTCAAACTCGGAAGACGCTAACCACTCATCCAATAGGGACTCATCAATTGCACCGGCAGATTCAATCGCCTCTAATTCTTCGAGGGTTGGTATCACCCCCCTAATTTGAATACTCATCGCCCGGGCTTCTTCGGTTGGAGACAGGATCATCTCTGAAGGATCCGTCTCTGCGTGAGCTGCCACAAAAGCCATCGCCAATATAGTGTTCATTCCTGAAATCCTCCTTGTTTCCACCCACGAATCACGAGGATCTCTTCCTCTGTCAGTGGAGTGGCACCCAATGGCATGGTTTGTGCACTCACCTCTTCAATGATCACATCGATATTTTGTTGCCACAACTGAAGCGTATCAAGAGGTATCAAAGCGCTTTGATGATGACAACTCGTACAGTTTTCTAAATAAATGGGCTCGACATCTGCCCATGAACTCTCCGATAATTCCCCTATTACAAATGGAAACTCTGTGATTGAGGTCCCCTCTGTACCTTCGGCTACCATTCGAAGAGTATGCGTTCCTCTTTCAAACGATTCTGGATTCAATACAGTACTGTTGGATTCTCCGTTCACATCCAACTGATAGGAACCAACCCATACTGAAAAGTCGATCAACGTCTCTTCCAATGTCGGTAAAAAGAAGAGTTCACGAGAGATATCCAGACGCTCATTGGACAGCATCCCCACAACAGCAACAGGCTGACCCATCGAGTATCGATACAGATCATCGTCTCTATGAACCATTAAGCGACCTAGGTCATCCACAGTCAACCAATCACCGTCCACATCATCATCCAGTGTACAGACCTGACCTCTATCGTACACAAAAGAATTCTCTGTGCCTTTAATCCAAACCAAATCTGAGTCTATGGACGCCATCAATCGATTCACCTCACCAACACCTGCGATTTCAAACTGGGTCCATCCCCCTGCCAGATACATATGAATCTCTGGGGCTCCCTCTGAGACCAATAAACGCTTAGATAACGTCGACCCCATTGATGTCGGCAACAGCTTTGGAACCATATGCGTCTGCAACGCATTGTCCACCAACTCCAGCACCTCTAGTTTCGGTGTCGTAATGGCCAAGGTACCCGAAGAGGTACCAAGCATATCTAGGATATTGGACGAAGAGTGAACGGACACCTCACGCACTTCCTCTCCAGTCCATCGAAACAGTCTGCCTGCCCCGAGCAACCATACATTTCCATCCATCACTTGGACTTGCTGAATTGGAACCGGTAGTACATCATTGATCGGTGAAGAAGCCAACACCCCATCCATCATCACGAATATTTCACCATCCAATACCAATAGTGTCTGCTGTATCGTAAAACGCTCCCCGTCATACCGCTCTGCAGAATCCATTGTGGATTCTGTCTGCAGATGTTCGTCGATAAACAACGTTGTATCTTGATGCTGTTGAATCCATTCATATGGAGATATGGAGACTACATCGGACCCGGATCCGATACGTTCAACAGAAACGTCGCATGAACCGATTGGATTTAGCAAGGCGACTTCTGATATGTCAGAAGACTCAACCTCTTCGAGAAAACCAGACTCTGAAGAGGATTGGCAAGACAACAATGACAGCGCAAAAATGTACATCGGTATTACAATGTATCACATTTGATTGCCCCATTAAAAGATGCATCTACATCTCGCATATAAATTATGCTTATGAGATTTTGAAGTACATACCACACATACTTAAAATGCTGTCAACCAAATCCGCATCTGTCATAATCAGCAAGATAAAATTGCACCAAGCGATTATACTTCATCAATCTTTGCTCACATTTGGAAACTGTAATTTATGACCATTCGATTTGAAAGTCTGGGCTTATACCTACCGGAAAGGATGGAAAGCACCAAGGTAATAGTCTCTCGACTCAAAATAGAAACCCCTTTTGATCTCAGCAAGATTACTGGGATCCAGCGACGCCACGTGGCTGAAGATCACGAGGATACACTGTCTATGGCTCTTGAAGCAGCCCGCGACTGTCTCCAAAACTCTAGATATTCTGCCAATGATTTGGATTGTATCATCAGTTGCTCCATCTCTAGACGCGTGGGGTCTCGGTATCACTTTGAACCCACGATCAGTTTGTGGGTCAAAAATGAAATCGGTGCCCATCAAGCACTGAATTTTGATCTATCGAATGCCTGTGCTGGTATGCTCACCGGTGTACACGTATTGGAAAGTCTGATTAAAAGTGGGACGATTCGCAATGGAATGGTCCTCAGCGCAGAACGAAACTATCCTGGCAGTGAAACAGCGGAGAAGGAAATCGATTCGATCATGCATGAACAGTTTGCATCACTGACCGTGGGCGATGCAGCTACAGCCGTCATCCTAGATGATTTGGCGGAAGGAGCTGAAGCTCTACACATGGTGGAAATGACCAGCTGTTCCGAACCAGCCCAGCTGTGTTTGGGCATGCCCAGCACCGAAAGTGTTGGTATTGCACTCTATACGAAGAACATCAAACTTCACGCCGCCAGCAACCTGATGATCTGGCCCAACATGGCAAAACGTGTCTTTGCTGCACAAGATAGTTCTCTAACAGAAGAACAGTTTGACTTTCTGATTCCACATCAGATTGGTACCAAGTTTTCCAAAAAATCGGCAGAAGTTGTCAAATCCATATTGGGTATCGACCTACCACCAATGCTCCATTGCCTTGAAGACTGCGGAAACACCTCCTCCACATCACACTTTGTCGTTCTCTATCAGGCACTGCAACAAGGCGTGGTCAAACCGGGAATGAAACTTTTACTTGTACCTGCAGCCTCAGGTATTGTAACTGGATGCACCTCTGTAACCATCGGTAATTTAAAGGTGTCCGCATGACCATACAAATACTACAAACTGGCGTCAGTCAACCAGACAACACCAAAGGATACATCGAGCACGCAACCGTTGCTGCAACGGCATGCTTGGAAAACAGCAATGTCGGTACAGACGAGATAGACCTTCTGATCAACGTTGGCAATTATCGAGATGACAACATGTGTGAGCCATCCATCGCGGTATTGATTCAACATGCACTTGGCATCAATCTCAATCCGCTGACCCATCCGGTGAAGGCACATACCTTCTCTTTTGATCTGATGAACGGGGCTTGCGGGTTGCTAAATGCACTCCAGGTCGCCAATGCCATCCTGTCTACAAAAGACGGACGGTATGCACTGTTGGTGTCTGGGGATGCTCACCCATCTGGACAGGAACACTCTGACTTCCCGATTCAGCATGCGAGTGCGGCTATATTGCTCGAGCGTTCAAAAACAAATGGCTTCTCGACGTTTTCGTTCAAAACGACGGACTCATTTGAAGGAAGAACCGGCTTCCTAGACTTGGATGTCCATGGTCTAGAGAGTCGTCACTCCATCATTACCGAAGGATGTATCGACGAAGGACGTGCCTCTGAATTTGCACACAACGTTGTCTCAGCGTACATCACACAGCAAGAGATCAATCCCGACACAACGGAGTTGTTGATCGCTCATCCTGATGAGTCTTTTCAAAACACACTGGCCTCCAAACTCCAGATGAACCAGTGCTCGGCATCCGCGAGTACGATGAGAGATCTCCACACTGCCAATCTCGGGTTTGCTTTGGACCGCTTGCAAAATATGGGTACAACAAAGGATGTACTCTGTGTGGTCGTTGGTTCCGGAATTACAGTTGGCTGT
Organism: uncultured Pseudomonadota bacterium; assembly: GCA_913040875.1. Next base: position 7,504 of record CAJWHX010000124.1, read on the forward strand.
ACACTCTACAGAGGTGAGAGTTAAATTGGCACCAATGGTCATGCTCATCACCGGCTGTCGATCGGGTATTGGTCTAGCGATCGCACTGGCTGCAGCCCGTTCAGGCTATGTTGTCTATGCAGGTTTGAGAGACATAACTACCAAAGAGAATTTGGTCTCACAAAGTGAGGGCTTGGAGATTATTCCGTTGCAGCTAGACGTAATCAAAGAGGATGAAAGGACTGCCGCCATCGATCAAATACAGCGTGAGCAAGGACGATTGGACGTACTCGTCAACAACGCGGGCATTGGACTGGGTGGGTTTCTTGAAGAGATAACAGAAGAAGAGATCCGGGCCTCCTTTGATGTCAACTTTTTTGGGGTATGGTCTCTCAGCAAAGCAGCCATTCCACTGTTGAGGACATCCAAAGGTTCTCTGGTGATGATCTCATCGTTATCTGGAACAATGGCGTTGCCAGGACTGGGCGCCTACTGCGCTTCCAAGTTCGCCTTAGAAGGGATGACGGAAACCTGGCGACATGAACTGAAACCATTTGGTATCGACGTCATCTCTATCCAACCTGGGGCTTACAAAACAGACATCAGTGGACCCAACAGAAAACTTTCTGTGAATCAAGGGATAGCTCACCCATTCTACAACACCATGGCAGACAATATGGAGATCTGGTACGATCAGAACGCAGTTGCAAAAGCCTATCCGCCCTCTCACTTGGCGGAGAATCTCATGAGAGTCCTGAACAAACGGAATCCCAAGCTGCGATATGCCATCGGACCATCGACTGGATTGCGTAAATTTCTACTGACACTCTTCCCCTTCAAATTTCTAGAGACCTATTTTCACCGTGTTTTAACGGCATCAAAAGGTAAACAATGAATCCTGCCACGCCATTTCTAGAGATTTGTAAGACAGACCCAGAACGTCTAGCCGTCGTTGAGATTGGGGGGCAGAGCATCTCTCGACGATCGCTAGAACGTAGAGTGTATGCATTGTCAAAGCCCCTTCAAGAA
>CAJWHX010000125.1 GCA_913040875.1 uncultured Pseudomonadota bacterium
CACTTCTGGTCAAGATCTTCACTCGGCATTCCATTTTCGATTTTTTCAAGTCGATCGCACCGGCTCAGCTGCTGGCCTTTTCATCATCTTCATCTTCTGCAACGATGCCGGTCACACTTGAATGTTGCCAAGACAGACTTCATCTGGATAACGATGTCGCTAGATTTGTGATCCCGTTGGGAGCAACCGTCAACATGGACGGGACAGCCCTCTATCAAGGTGTCGCTGCTATGTTCATCGCACAAACAATGGGATTGGATCTGAGTTTGGTGGATCAAATCACAATTGTTCTGACGGCAACCTTAGCCTCTATTGGAACTGCAGGAGTTCCAGGCGTAGGACTGATCATGCTCGTCATCGTTCTTGAAAGCATCGGACTGTCAGCTGAAGAGATGACGATGGGACTCTCTATTATTTTTGGTGTGGATAGACTTCTAGACATGAGTAGAACTGTTATCAACGTTACGGGGGACTGTACTGTTGCGACTGTAGTGGATGCTTTTGAAAGCAATGAATGAATTTGTAGATTCCTGGGGGCGATGGATTTATCAGGGAGATCCTGTTGTCGGTATACAAACCTTGTCTAGAAGGAATCTCCCCACACGGATCCTAGACTTCTCAAATGTGAGATTGACCCATCTTCCAAAAGAATTGGCAACAATCAATGGATTGGAAGAACTCTATTTACACAACAACGAATTGACGCGTTTACCAAAGACTCTAGGGGACATCACTAAGCTGAGATTGTTATCCTTGGGACGGAATCAGTTGTCGGAACTGCCTGATGGTATGCGTCAACGATGGGATACGTTTGAAGTACTCTATCTAGGAGACAATCAATTTACTGAAAATCCAATCGACGAGGATTGGATGACCATGTTCAAACAAGGTTCGATTGGCTCCAATCCGATTCCCGAACCCATTTCTCCATTCTGGATGACCAAACAGGATGCACAAGAGTTTCCAGAACGACTATCGATGCTCTTCTTGGATGAAACAACTGACGTTGAAATTCGAACGTTGATGCAGCAACAAGCCATCACGCTATTGCTTGGTTGCCCTGAACCTATGGTGTATGAAATCATGCTTGCTGGTGTTTGGATTGAAGAAATCAATGAAGAGAGTATGATTCATTGGAACGACCTTCTATCTCACCCCAACATGATGCCATTGCAAAAACCGTTGTTGAATAGCATTCCGCGTGGTAGTATGGTACATCGAAGTCTACTCTATCGACACGAATGAACTTTGGAGAATTTATGCTTACCTCACTACTGTTCCTATTCAGTGGCTGCGACGTCATCGACGCACAACTTAAGAGTCCTGAAGAACAGCTTATTGACCTGCGGTTTGAACAAAAGGAAGCGATGAATACATTGTATACAGAGTACGGGGGAGGCTCTCTTGTTGAAAACATCAACAAAAATAGTGACTCCGTAACCGATGAGAATGCAAAAGGATTCCTGAGCGCCATTAAAACCACCGTTGCGTCAACGGACAGAGCGACCTTTGAGGCTGGATGTTTGGATCTGGGACAGGGAAAAAGTGTTCCATTCTTCACCGAGAAGGCGAAAACATTCTTCGCCAAGCCAGAGACTATAAGTGCTTGTAAAACGAATGCTCTTCGACATTTGGAGATTCAAAAAATAGAACTTCAAGTTGAAGTACCTTCAGAGTAAACATCTTCTGATAGTCTATTCATCATCGTTTATACAAAAAACAACGAAGGTCAACCCAAAGGTTGACCTTGATGGATCCGAAAATTTCGGACCAAAATCCAATACTATCTCGATTAGCTGAGTAATGAGATGATTGACTGAGGAATTGACTTGGCTTGAGCCAAAGCAGCAACACCAGCTTGTGATTGGATTTGGTAACGAGTCATGTTCGCTGATTCTGAAGCGTAATCTACATCCAAGATCTGACTTTGAGCGGCAGACAAGTTTTGGCTATAGGTTGCAGACTCTGCCAATGCATTCTCGAAACGATTCTGAATAGAACCGAGAGTCGCACGACGAGTAGACAATGCGTTGATTGCAGTGTCCAAGTTAGCCAAGTTACCAGTTGCACCTGAAGCAGTTGAAGCAGCACCACTAGTTACAGTTTGGAATACAGTGCTCAATGAAGAGATTGCACCCAAAGTAGTGGACAAGTTGTTCATGTTGATGCTGATAGCGTCGTTTGTAGAACCATCGATACCAACTTGAATAGCCAAAGTACCAGTACCGTTCAACAATGATTGCTCATTGAAGTTGGCCAAAGTTGTGATTCGTTGGTATTCAGCTTGCAACTGAGTCATTTCAGTACCGATCATACCACGATCTGTTGTTGTGTAAGTTTCGTTAGAAGCCTGAACAGACAATTCACGGAAACGGATGAGAATGTTGGTCAACTGCTCGATAGAACCTTCAGCAGTTTGTACCAAAGAGATACCATCGTTGGTGTTGCGCATTGCTTGCTTTAAAGAAGTGTTGTCTGTTTCCATACGAGTAGCAACACCCAAGCCTGCAGCATCATCAGCTGCACGGTTGATACGAAGACCACTGGAAATCTTTTCCAATGAGTTGGATAGTGACTTTTGCGTGCTGCCCAACGAGTTGATTGAGCTGATTGCCGCTAAGTTAGTGCGTATTGACATAGCCATGATTATTTTCCTGGTTACGGGTTGAATGAGAATGTGATTTCAATAATGTTTTTCCATCACGAGATGTTGTCGGATGACAACGTCAATATTTTTAATATTTACAGTAGAATTGATCGTAAATTATTTCTTTCACAATAAGAAAACCATATCATAGAGCCCATAAACTAGATGATATCGCTTAGATCACAAAAGATCTCAAATCCGTTCAGGTTCTATCATAAGGGGGATCTTCCTTTCGAATATAGATGGAATCTACAAGTCATTTTCCAGACGGATAATGGAAGCCAGCCAAAATTAAATCATCTCTCCTATGCCACCAAACCAATGGATCTCTACGATCCAACACCGCACGCCAAACAACAGGGTAACGCCATACAAAGAATCCAAACCTTACGCGTAAAAATGCAAACACCATACAAAGAATCCAACCGACAATTCATTGTCGGTTGGATTCAGTCAAAAATCATCTGCCGGAACCCATTATTTAAAAGTTATCGATGATGACTATACTTAAACCTTGACTTATTTATGGGATGAGATTGGTATTGGGCCCACTACATAAAGTGACCATGTCATCACATGGTACATGTATGGTACAATAATGTTCAATATTTTAGATTGATTTGATTCTACAGGAAACAACAATTCAACCACATCCCAAATATTTTTTAAAATAGACTGGAACAGTACCAGACACAAACCATTATTTAAAGAGGAAGAATTCTTCATTTTCTATCTCGAATAGCCGATACTGCAATCACTCAACTCCTTAAGTATCGAGAGTCAAATGACCAACCCATTTTTAAATATTACGAATCGTTTCCCATTAGCACCCGTACCATTAGCGAATGAGCCCATATTTATACTCTCTACCATTTGGCGCTCAGGTTCTACAGCTTTGCAACGGTTATTGATCAGTGATCCAAGTATGCAAGTGTGGGGAGAGCCATACTCCAACACAAATCTCATCCCAATGTTAGCGCAGTCGGCACTAGCCTTAACAGCACCCGACTGGCCCCATGATCGCCATTTCATCAATCATCAAGTCATTCTAAACAATCCGGAGAACTATTTCATTGCCAATTGGTATCCACCAATACAGGCTATGTATGAAAGTCATAGGGCCATGTTGGATCGGTTGTTCAAACAACCTGCTGAAGATATGGGCAAAAAAAGATTCGGTATCAAATTTGTTCGTCTCAGTCTCTCAGAAATGCAGTACCTCCAATGGATATATCCTGATGCAAAGTTCATCATTCTCGTTCGAAACCCATGGGACTGCTGGCGATCATACAAAGGATATGACTGGATATACCGATGGCCGAAGGGGGTTATTACAACCCCAAAACAATTTGCAACCCTGTGGGAAAAACAAACCAGAGAGTTGATCTCGCATCCTGAAACCGACAACATCAAAGTGTTACGGTATGAAGATTTTATGCATCCAGAGTTTAACTGGGACCGTCTCAAAAAGTTCTGTAAACTGCCTGGTATTCGTCCAGAGATACTGGAAAATCGCATTATGGGAGTCAATGTACAACCAAAATCCATCACCAATGAGGATTGTGAAATCATCTCCAAGTCCTGTAAACTGTTGGCAAAACAACTGGGCTATCTAGGATTGAAGAATACCAATACAGAATCGGGTGTTGGAAGTTGGCGACTACCGACAGAATGATGACCACTTGTTCTATGTAGTGAAACAACTCAATATGAACACGGTCCCTTACGTTCACCACCTACCCGTTCGACCTCGTATGTACTAGTCTTATCATCCCAATTTGCAATAATGGTTGCCATTGGACCACCCCAGCCCCATGGAACACAACTAAAGTCCTCCCCTGCCCTAAGATTGGTGAGACCTTGAACCACTTCACAACCATCGTGTCTTGAACGTGGACCGTTGTGAATTCTGGGGTAGATACTCCAACTATCGCCTTCACATTGGTTAATTTCCTGAACCAATGCCCTCTCCCAACGATTGTGCTTATTGAATGCCGTGATATCAATGTAGATATCTCGAATCGTCCATCCGCTCATTGCAATGAGTCCGAAGATAAATGCTCTACGTTTCCAAATCGTATTCTTCCAACGAGCCCATGCCCACAGTAAACCCACAATAGAAAATGGAGCCATAATCATCACTGGAAGGACAATCATGCGACTAAAGGCAATCCCAAGTGAAAAGAGCCATCCGATCAGAGCTGCGCCCTGACCCAAAAAGGCCCAAAAGAGCATCCAATGTCTGTAGTCCCATTTACGCCAGCGAGGTATCAAAGGTGTAGCCGCGAGCAGAAACCAGCCCGCCGCCGAAGAGTCAAACATCAACCACAGTTGACGAAACAGATGCCGAGCTTTACGAGGGGTCAAATTTTCCGACAGCTCATTCCAATCAGAGAAACTGTCTGGCGATGCCATATAAGGAGTGAGTAAACCAAAATACTTAATGGACAACCACAATACGATCCCCCAACTTGAGAGCACAACCGCTTTAAGATTCCGCCTCAACAGCCAGTGTACAACAATTATCGGCCAACCCTCATATCGTACCAGTGCCAAAGCACCAATACACAGATCGCCCCATTCTGGCTTTATACGGTTCAGCAACAGTCCACCCATCAAGAAGAAGAGCAGAGTAGATTCCTGATAGGGTACGGAAGACCATACGACATAGGGACCAAACACCACAAACGGAAGAGACAACCAAAGTCCATATCGGAATGGATCCAAATTGGGATCGGCATTTTCACCATCAATGCCCTCTCGCATGGAAAGCGCAAGCTGGACAATCATCCCAATAGTGACTGCCCCTAGCGTAGAAAAAAACACACGTAAAATCACCGGTGTTCCACCGAGTTTCCCCACCACCCAAACCAAACTCTGTGTAGCGGGCAACCAGACTTGGATGTATAAATAATCTCGTCCGGCCCAACGCTGATAAGCGTCAAACTGGTAAGCATCGGGCATCCAAACAATCAACAGCACCCGAACCAAGAGTGCGATGAATGCGATGATGATTGGCGTTTTGAAAACTTCAAACCGAGTAGCATCTTTTATTGACATAGTATCGAAATAACGGATACAGCCAACCTTTTCAATCTCCCTCAGGCAAGCGAGACAGAAGTCGATTGGATGTGCGTTCGACTAAAACATCTTGAGATAGGGTTCCATCTTCTAAAATTGATCTAACAATCGGAGGTTGTCTGGCTATCGCTTCTAAGATTGATACGGTCAGTTCACCCACTTCCGTCTTCGAACGAACTCGAAAACTGGTACTTAAATACGGCACAACATCCTGTTGCTGTACATCTTCAGATTGAGACCAAAGATTAGAAGCCGCTCGAAACTTACGCTGAAGATCAATGGCTTCCGACTGATTGGACCTCTCTTGCAGACGCGCCTGCAAGTGCGCCGTCCACTCGACAAGGGTTCTCTTAGAAGCCTCTTCCAACTGAAAGAGGCGCCAAGCTGCTGCACTGTAAATGTGACAATGGTACTCCAATGGCACAACATCTAAGGGATTGCCAACAATTCGATCGGCTCCGGCATACGATACCCCAAGAGCCTCAGACCAAAGACGATGCTGCAGTTGACGCTGCAACTCCTCGTCTCGCCACCCCCAAGTGGTTTGAATCGCTCGATGCGCCGTTAAAACAGACTGCCAATCGGACTTCGTATCCGCATCAGGTGCCCTCTTTGCCAATTGTTGTATCAAATGATTTTGACAGTTGGTACTGAAAGATTTGGCCAACAAACAAATTTCTACCGCCGCAGCATATTGGACAACGCCGTTTGCACCCACCAGTCTCTCGGCTGTTGCAAATAAACACTCGTGATTCTCCTTAGTGGAGGTAAAATCACACAGCGTATACACATGAGTAATCTGACCTCTTCTAGCATACTCCAATGCCTCTTCGATTCGACAGGCCACATCGGCACAAGAAGATGCAATGGAATCTACAACGGTTATCTTTGAATCTTCTGTAGAAATGTTCTTTTCTTTGATCGGCATCCATAGGTGGGGTCTGCGATTTCTCTCAATACAATACTCTTGTGTCGATTCGGGCAACACCCCACACAGTTCTTCTGTTTGACCAGGGAATGCTTGTTGCAACGATTCAACGATGGCCAACCGCTCTGTAGGATCTTCAACCGCTCGAAGATTCTGTACCACCTGCACTGGATCGCTACGGTAAGCCTCTTCCCAATCTGTACTTGGTGACTGACAAGCCAGCAACCACCACATGAACATGCCTTTATGCGCGCACGAGCAAACGTTTGAGATTGGACAATGGCTTACGAATGGATGTCGGCAACTTACCTTTGACTTGTTGCGTGACCTCTTCGGGATCCAAATCAAAGAACAAGAATGTAAAAAGACTTGCGGCCTCGACATACTTCATGACGTCTTCTACATTCTGAATGGACTCTAGGTGGCGTTTCAAAATAGCCGGTCTGAGATAGAACTCTCGATAAAACTGACGGTGTAAATCAATCAAATCGTCAGACTCTAAGCCCCAAGGCACAAAGGTCGGCTCCCAAAAACTCTTCTCATTCTTAGTAGAACTCACAATACGGCCCCACTTGTGTCCCTCTTTATTCCAAATATCCAACTGAGGGGTCTCAGGCAGTAGTGTATTAATCTGAACCGTAATATCGTGAAGCGGTATGGATTTCGCAAAACGAATCGTTTCCAAAATGCTTTCACGAGTGTCTGGCATATGCCCAACCATAAAGAAAGCTTTTGGTCTCAATCCAACTTCATGGGCAGCGGTGATGGCGCTTTTGATCTTTTCCTGAGTAATACCCTTAGAAATAAAGTCGAGCACATCGTCGTGACCCGATTCAATTCCGAAACGAGTTCTCCAACACCCAGCCTTCTTCATTTTTTCAAGAAGTGGTCTATCGACGACTTCTACACGACTTGAGCATGTCCAAGACAACTTGGTCTCAAGACCTCTAGAGAGAATCTCATCACAGATGGCGTGGACGCGCCGCTTGTTGGCACAGAACAGTGAATCCACGATTGCAATATCCTTTGCACCATGAACCTCAACGAGCTCCTCCATTTCATCAACCACATACTTTGCGGAGTGAGAACGATATCCAGTCCGAGACTTCTGACAAAAAGCACAAAGATGTGGACAACCTCTAGAGGTAATCATCGAGTATTTTGGCATACCGTGGTTGTCGATTGGAATCGGTTTATACACAGTGGTCTTCGGAATCAAATGGCGAGCGGGTTTTGGAAGCTTATCCAAATCCTTAAACTTAGGGCGAGCCTGGGTAAAAGACAATTCATACCCAGTTTCAAAAGAGCCATCGGGTTTTCGATAGACAATCCCTTCGATATCAGGAAAGCCTGAAATATCGTCGTGAGCATGATCCGCAAAATAGTTCACCAATTCCAACATCGTGAACTCGCCTTCGTTCATCACACCAACATCGAAACAAGTGTGCGACATCGCTTCATGCGGGACCAAACTCACATGATAAGAGCCCAGAACGATAGGAACCTTAGGCATAGAGGCTTTCAAGCGATTTGCGAGGCGACACGTCGTATCAAAGGTGACCGTAAAAGAACCAATCCCGATTATATCTGGACCCCATTCTTCAACACGTGAATTGGTTGATTCCACATCCATAAGTTCCGCGGCAGCATCGATAACTGCAACCTCATGCCCATGCTTTTCAAGCAAAGCTGCGATATACAAAATGCCCAATGGAGCGGAATTGTAGAATAGATACTGAGTAACTGGACTCACGTGACCTTCTTCCAAAACACAATCTATGGGTGGGTTAATCAACATGACACGCATGATGGTTCTCCTAAATCAATGAGAGAATTCTATCTCTTATTATAAT
>CAJWHX010000126.1 GCA_913040875.1 uncultured Pseudomonadota bacterium
GAGTAATGGACGATCGCGATCATTCTTCAACACATCTTCGAGCAATGGTTTTAAGTTTTCGACAGAAGAAATTTTCTTTTCATGAACCAAAATGAGTGGATTGTCCAACTCAACGGTCATGCTTTCAGCATTTGTGATGAAGTATGGAGAGAGATACCCACGGTCGAATTGCATTCCTTTCACAAGTTTGACGTCTGTTTCCGTATCCTTACCTTCTTCAATGCTGATGACACCCACTTTACTAATGTGTTCAAGTGTATTCGTCTGAACAGGGTCACTAGAATCACAGTTGTTTAATAAAGCATTGATTCCTTCGATGGCGTAAATGATGTCTTCCGCCAACTTTTCGTCGCCATTGGAAGAAATAAGGGCAACGTTTTTGATTTGGTCACGATTGACGATCGGCTCGGACATGTTTCCAAGCTCTATGACAATTCTTTCAACTGCAAAGTCTATGCCTCGCTTTAAATCCATCGGATTGAGACCAGCAACGACGAGTTCGAGTCCGTGTTGGCAAATACTTTGAGCCAGTACGGTTGCGGTGGTGGTACCATCACCAGCATCATCATTGGTTTTCGAAGCGACTTCTTTAACCATTTGAGCGCCCATATTGACAAACTTGTCCTCTACTTCGACTTCTTTGGCAACGGTCACACCGTCCTTCGTTGTGATGGGTGCCCCCCAAGACTTTTCAATCAGGACGTTGCGTCCTCGAGGACCCAGAGTCACTTTTACGGCATTGGCTAGTACGTTGACGCCTTCGAGTAATTTCTCTCGAGCGTTTTTGTCAAAAACGATATCTTTTGCAGTCATGATGTTCTCCTAAAGAATGAATGTGCAATTGTTTATTATTGTGTGATGATTCCGAGGATGTCCTTCTCTTTTAAGATCAAAAGATCTTCACCATTTTCATCTTGAATGGTGCTGCCAGAATATTTTCCAAACACAACGGTGTCTCCCGCTTGAACTTCTAGATTTTGTGCGGACCCACTGTCGTCTACATTGCCTTCTCCAACAGAAACAACAATGCCGCGATTCATCTTCTCTTGATTGGAATTTGGAAGGATCAAACCACTGGCGGTGGTACGAGCTTGTTCTGTACGCTTTACTAGAACGTGGTCAAACAAAGGTTGGATGGGCATAGTAACACTCCATAAATAGCGATGCTGTAGGTTTAAATTAGAATGGTAGCACTGAGATGGTGCTATGACGGAATAAAACGGATGTCCATATGTAGCCACAATCGATATATCGTCAAGACAAGAGGCATAAAAATCTCTAGATGGTTCAAAACCTTGACAAATCCACTAAATAAGTGTAGACTTGACAGGCATAATTCGGAAGGTAAACGTTCGAAGCAACCCACCAGCAACATAAAGAGGAAGTATGGCGCGTATTACAGTAGATGATTGTTTGGAAAATGTCGATAATCGCTTTGAATTGGTCATGGTTACGGCCCATAGAGCGAAGAGATTGTTGAGAAAGACAGCCCAACCGTTGATTGAAGATTATCGTGACAATCGAGAAGTTGTAACAGCTCTCCGCGAAATCGCAGATGGTGCGGTAAAGCCAGTTAAAGTTGTAGAACAAATTACTGCAGATCTTCAAGATGCAGTTGATGATTTGGATGGATTGGCACCAGCTCCAATAAATGCGGAAGCGATTCAACAGCCTTTATCATTGGGCGAGTCAGTACAAAATTAACAGTCCTGTCTAGGGCATAGCATACATATTTGGGAGACAACATGTCTAATAAGTTTGATTTGAGAACCATTGAGCGTAAGATTAAGACTGGCGAGGTAACTCAGGAAGAGTATCAGCAATACTTGGCTAGCCTACCGGATGAAAGTGAGAATGCGACTGAAATGGATGTAAAGTTCATTTATGCCGCAGATGCGAAATCTCAAGACGATAAATCGCAATAAGTTGTTCTACACTAGAGATACAGGGCTCGATTGGTTTCAATCGAGTTTTGTCTTTTTAGGTCTATATACTAAGGTGTATAAATCACACTCTAGATTGCACTCTATATTGGTTCACCCCGTATTTTCAGTTACAATGAAGATGTTCAATAAACCGGTTTAAAGAGGATTGTCATGGACGAGAAACGCCCCAAGTTAAGTGCACCACGTGGAACAGAACTTCGATGTAAAGGTTGGGTACAAGAGGCCGCACTTCGTATGCTTCTCAACAATTTAGATCCGGAGGTTGCTGAGGATCCAGCCAATCTTGTGGTGTATGGTGGTAGTGGTAAAGCAGCGAGAAATTGGGACGCATTCAACAATATAGTGAAGTCTCTTGAATCGTTGGAGAATGATGAGACTTTGCTGGTTCAGTCAGGTAAGCCAGTTGGAATTGTTCGTTCTCATCCGGATGCCCCTAGGGTTTTAATCGCAAACTCCAATTTGGTTGGAGAATGGGCAAACTGGGATCATTTTCGAGAACTGGAGAAAAAAGGGTTGATGATGTATGGTCAGATGACAGCAGGGTCATGGATTTACATCGGTACTCAAGGGATCTTGCAGGGAACCTATGAAACCTTTGTTGCAGCTGCGAAAAAACACTTTGGCGGTACATTAGAGGGTAAACTTGTCGTATCGGCTGGACTTGGTGGTATGGGTGGAGCACAGCCTCTTGCTGCCGTCATGGCAAAAGGGACCTTCTTAGGGTTCGATGTGGATGCTGCTCGTATCCAGAAGCGATTGGACACTCGGTATTTGGATGAATTGGCGGACAGTATTGAAGATGGTATCGAGCGAGCTCTGCGATATAAAGAGCAAGGTGTCGCCAAGTCGATAGGGGTTGTCATCAATGCGGCGGATGGTTTGGAAGCCTTGATTGAAAAGGGTATTGTGCCGGACGTTCTCACGGACCAAACGTCTGCACATGATCCGATCGATGGATATGTTCCGAGAGGAATGTCATTGGATGAGGCGTCCACTTTGAGAGACAGTGATCCCAGTACATACGAACGTTTATCCTTTGAAACGATGGGAGATCACGTAAGAGCGATGTTGAATCTTCAGCAGGCGGGAGCCATCACTTTTGATTATGGCAACAATTTGCGCGCAGGTGCTCAGAAGGTTGGTTTGGAGAACGCGTTTGATTTCCCAGGATTTGTTCCGGCGTACATTCGTCCATTGTTCTGCGAAGGAAAAGGGCCTTTTCGCTGGGTCGCTCTCTCGGGTGATCCAGAAGACATATATGAAACAGATCGCGTGATTGCAGAACTCTTTCCAGAAGACGAGTCGCTGCTCAACTGGCTTGAAATGGCGAGAGAACGTGTTGCATTTCAGGGATTGCCGGCAAGGATTTGCTGGCTCGGATATGGTGAACGTGTGAAAGCCGGTCTGGCCTTCAATGAACTTGTTCGAACAGGTAAGGTTAAAGCCCCCATCGTCATTGGTCGAGATCACTTAGATTGTGGTTCAGTGGCCTCTCCGAATCGAGAAACAGAAGCGATGAAAGATGGGTCAGACGCAGTTGCCGATTGGCCGATTCTCAACGCTCTCATCAACGCAGTAAATGGGGCCAGTTGGGTAAGCTTTCACCATGGTGGTGGTGTGGGTATGGGATACTCTCTCCATGCCGGTCAGGTAATTGTGGCAGATGGTACAGCCGAAGCTGCGAGACGAATTGAAAGAACCCTAACCTCTGATCCAGCAATGGGTGTATTTAGACATGTTGATGCAGGGTATGATCGTGCTATCGAAGTCGCTAAGGAGAGGGGAGTACGAGTTCCAGGCGTGACTGAGTAAACAAAATTCGTCTTTGGATTGAATAAATTGAAGAAAGGGGTCGTTTGATAGTACATACTATGGAATAACAATATTTATTCCGGTGTTTTACCATCAATAGAGAGGTTTTCATGTCTGTGATCCCATTACGTTCTCCCCAGCAGTGGTCTGATGAGCAGATCAAGCTGACGGCAACCAAGAATCGTCGAGTTGCCATCAATATGTTGATTGAAAAGTATCGTCAGCCACTCTTTCGACATGCGCTCTATATTTTACGCGATGAAGATGAAGCGTATGATATTGTCCAAGAAACGTTCATTAGAGGCATTCGGGAGACACGATTGTTTGATCCTGATTTCCGAGTAAAGGCTTGGCTCTTTCGGGTTGCGAAAAACCTTTGCTTAAATCAGCTCCGGAATACCTCTAGACGGGCCGCCATCCTTCAAGCCAATCCCATGCCGGATCGTCAGGAAGCAGAACAATGGAAGCATATCTTTGATGGAGAGCAGTCGATTCGAATGATGACGACACTGGATAAGTTGAACGATGCCCACAAAGAGATTTTAGTGCTTCGTTATTATGATGAGTTGTCGTACACAGAGATTGCACAGGTGCTCGACATCAAACTTGGCACCGTGATGTCTAGACTGTCTAGAGCGCGTCAAAAATTACTTGAGGTGTTGCCACCTGAATTCACTGAGAATCGATAGGAGTCTTCGTGGGGTCTCATTTACCATTTACCTGCAGAGATGTGGAATTGTGTGCCGCGGCATTTTTAGATGCTCAGCTGTCACCTTCTGAAGAAGAGATGGTTGAAGACCATTTAGAAAGATGTGATGCATGTGCAGATATGATTGATGCTATGGATACACAACGTTTAAAACCTCCTAGACTACAGCTGTTGCAAGAGAACGACTACTGGGAAGAAATGGATGCGGTATTGCAGGCGGAACTCGATCGTGCAGAACTTCAGCAGCAACCAACGCTTTCCAAGCAGTCAATGATGCTCTACGCTGCGATTTTGTTGTTAACCATCCTGTGGGGGTGGCACCATAGACAACGGGCGATTCATCTAGAGAGAATAGTGTACACGCAGCAGCAGACGTTGGAGCAACTTGAACGGGTGTCGACTCCCAGTGTATATGACAAGGAACAGGGCGAACATGTTGATGTCAAAGTATCCTATAGACCAGCAAAAATGGAACTGTAATGTGGCTTCTATTCACTAGCATTTTAGGGCTGGGATTCGCTCAAGAGCACGTTCAAGATGTGTATACGACGCTCGCCGGACAGTATGACGCTTCTGTTTTAGAGAAGGCAGCAATAGAGGGTATGTTGAACGCTGTAGATCAGCAAAGTGGTTTATCAGGCTCTAAGGTGGTGACCCATGCAGAGTTTGAAGATTGGAAAGCGTGGAAACGGGGCGCTCGTGAAGGGTATGGTATCCGGATACAAGTTTTGGCTGGACGGGGTTTGGTGATCGATCACGTCATGAAAGATTCTCCAGCACATCAAGCGGGCCTTCAATCTGGTGACTTCATTGTATCCATCAACACGCGTTCTCTAAGTGGGTTGTCCGCGGACCAAATGCTGTCGGTATTAGAGTCAGAGGGTAGAGAGCGCCTGATTGTGGATGTACTTCGCGATGGAAATAAGCAAACCATGAACCTGTTGAAAGGGGACTTCGATATTCCGCAAGTTTCTTCGATATCCGATTCTCAATATCCATCAGCGGCTGTATTGCAGATTCAATTCTTTGGTGAACAGAGTAGTGATCAGGTGAAACGCTCGCTCGAACAAGGCTCTATATCCATCTTGGATCTACGAGACAATCAGGGTGGTCTGTGGGAAGAGGCTGTTGCGACGCTGGATTTGTTCTTTCCAAAAGATATGGTGTTGGCCTACAGGCTATATTCTGACGGCACGAAAATCCCAGTATTGTCTCAGTCACCAGCGGTTCAGATTGATCCAGTTGTAATCCTCATCAATCAAGGTACACGGGGTCCAGCAGAATTGGTGGCTCTCACATTGCAAGAAAATGGTATGGCGACCTTGGTTGGTGAACGCAGTGCAGGGGAAGCCATCGATTATCACGTTCTGTATCCAAATCGTCAGCTCGTCTTACTCATGGCAGACATACGCTTGTTGTCGTCTAAAAAAAGACAGTGGCATGGTTCAGGAGTTGTACCGAATCTATCCATTTCTTCGAGTCAAACATATAGAGGTGAAGATCGTCAACAGCAGGCGGCGATCCAGTTGATCTCATCTAAACCTTGAAAAGCCTTGAAAAGATAGATGCTTAGTACTAAAAAGTTCATATGATACTGTTGTTAAGCATTGTGTGTATGGCGTGGGCAGAACCACCCAAAGAGCAAGGGGATCCCCTTGTTGAAGAACAGATAGACTGGTCTAAAGTTCCAGAGTCCGTACTGGAGGCACAATCATCAGCCTGGTCTGAACCGTTGGGTATACGAATGAAGCTGGTTACTGAATCGTTGCTTGGAAAGCCATATTTGCTGAATGGCATCGGGGAATTGCAAGATCCAGATCCAGATCCCTTGGTTCGGTATGATGCCTTTGACTGTTTGACGTTTGTCGAAGAAGCCATCTCTTTATCGCTTGGACGAACACCCGCTGATGTTGATCTGATTCGAAAAGAACTTCGGTATGGAGATGGAGTGGTTTCCTATGAAAATCGAAACCACTTTATGGTGTCTCAGTGGATTCCAAATGCGATTGAGAAGGGGTATCTTAAGGATATCACACACACTCTAGGCGAAACACATGTGGTTTCGAAGAAGATCACCAGAAGAACGTGGGAGCGATGGAGGGGACGTCATCATTTCTTTCTCACACCAGATCAGTTTCCAGTGGGTACGTATCGAATGGGTGTACTCTCCTTAGATGCCGCCTTTAAAGCGATCCCAGAGATTCCAGAAGGTGCACTACTCGTTGTGGTGCGTCAAAACAATCCCTACAATCCAGTTTGGATTACTCATTTGGGGTTTGTGGTTCGCCATTCAGATACCGACGTACGAATCCGACACGCAACCAAGATGGGAGGGGGTGTCGTAAAGGAGCATTATCTCAAATGGTATTTTGAACACATTCGAATTTATCTCTCACCGATGGAAGGAGTGTTGGTTCTAATGCCTCAGGAGCTAAAAGAGCCAACGGTACCATAATGAGATCTGAGATCCAGTGGATGTACTCCTTTTATTCAGACACATCCCATTCTGCACCGATGAGGATCCAATCATCTGAAGCGCCCCAAGCTCCCGTCGGGACGTTGAAAATGGATGGACCCCATCCATTTGCCATCCAATACTCTCCCACAAACGGAAAGCTGTGGTCGGCTTGATCTACGGTTAAAGAAAAGTGCAAACATTCCCAATCATCGGGTGACCAATTGTTTTGACAGGGTTCGAGACCAAGCATGGTTGAAGTGAAGGTGGCACCATTGGTGGTTGTTTCAACGGTATCACCAGAAACCATACGGTGATTGGCAAACCCGACCACGGTATCAAATACGACTTCTTCATCCCCGAGAGTGTATCCACTGATTCCAGAACCATTGATTCCACCAGCTTCCCAGGACACAGATCCGAGTAATGCTTGAGGATCTTCAGTGCTGTATTCAAAGGTGATGAACTCCATCCCGTCAAGGTATTCATAGGCAGTTTTTTCAACGACCAATGTGTAGTCTACACCTTCGGCTTCTGTTTGATATTTCCAAGTTCGTTCTCCATCGAATGCGAGGTAGTCGTAGGTCCCATGCCCTGAATATGTCGGTCCATCAGGTACTGTACAGGCAAACAAAAGGGTGAATAAAGTCATGATCTGCTCCATCGATATGCGTTTGTTGTAGTATAACCCAAAGCCATCTTGACTCAAAGGATGTATGTTGTCATATTGGAAGAAGACACTGAAATCCATCCGGAGAAGAATATGAAAGACGTCATCATCGCCATTGATCAAGGAACGACAGGCAGTACAGCATTGTTGCTCGATCACAATGTACAGGTTGTATCGAATGCAAACGTAGAGTTTCCCAATCACTACCCCAAGCCAGGTTGGGTGGAACATGATGTAGCCGAGATTTGGACCAGCATCGCAGAGGCGACGGCTAAGGCTTTTGAAAAGGCAGGTGAGGTCAACGTAAAGGCTGTAGGGATTACCAATCAGCGAGAAACGTGTCTCTTTTGGGATAGAACTACAGGCGAACCGATTCATCGAGCCTTGGTGTGGCAAGATCGCCGAACAGCAGACATCTGCGCGGATCTTAAAGCACGCGGTTTGGAAGATATCGTTCGAAGCAAAACGGGGTTGGTCCTCGATCCATACTTTTCAGGCACAAAAGCGGCTTGGCTTCTAGACAATGTAGAGGGTGCCAGAGAACGTGCCGAAAAGGGCGAGTTGCTCTTTGGAACCATCGATACATGGCTCACTTGGAAATTATGCGGTGCTCATGTCACAGATCCTTCAAACGCATCTCGTACGTTGCTCTACAACATACACACCAATGAATGGGACGATGAATTGCTTGAACTATTGAGCATTCCTCGAATTTGTTTGCCATCGGTTGTCGACAATGCGGGAGAGGTTGGGCGAACAAAGAATGTTGGGTTTTTACCAGATGGGATTCCAGTGTCTGGTTTTGCTGGAGACCAGCAATCGGCGCTTTTTGGACAAGCATGCTTTGGAAAAGGAGAGGCCAAGTCAACATATGGAACAGGTGCTTTTGTTCTGATGAACACTGGTGAGACGG